>JAUWMK010000220.1 GCA_030613185.1 Promethearchaeum sp. | reverse complement strand
ATGAATCCAAATTTGGGAGTAAGATACGTAATTACAATAGGAAACAAGTTGGATTTAAATGAATGCGACATCTTGGAATATTTAATTCATGATGATAAAGTTGCCACCATCGGTATGTATGTTGAATCCTTCCAAGATGTTCGTCGATTTATTAAATTATGCCGCCAAGCGAGAGATAAATATGATAAAAAAATTATTTTACTCAGATCTGGATTTTCTCCAATAGGATCTAAAGCAACAAACTCACATACTGGGGCTTTAGCTGAAAGATCAGAATTAATAAAAGCAGTTATTACCCAAAGTCATTGTATCCTTGCCGATGATTTTTGGGATCTCTTTAATCTTGCCAGAACACTAAGTTTCATCAAAGATACAAAAATCAATCCAATAACAAAGCCATCTGCTGCAGTAATTACCATCTCAGGAGCAGCTGGGGCTATTATGGCTGATTGGAGTTATAAATACGGTGTTGAAATACCGATTTTAGATTCTGAAACGTACAACAAACTTGCCGAATTATACCCTCCATGGATGCCACCAGCTTCACATGCTTTAATCGATTACTGGCCAGCAGTTGAGCATGCAAGGGGAGATTATCAAAAAGTTTTATTAAATTGCATTGATATCGCTCTGTCAAGCCCAAGAATTCAAGCTGTTTTCATAGCGGCATATCATAATGCAACTGCTTGGAAAGTTGATTGGTATTTGCTGAAAGATATTATTGATAAACATAAAAAACCAATTTTTCTCTGGCTTTTTGGTGAAAAGTCAGAAATTTTAGTAGCAGAAAAGATATTTCAAGATATTCAAATACCTCTTTTTCATTCTGAACGGGAGATTGTTCATACTTTTAAAAAAATTGTAGACTATTATCAATAATCCCAATCTATGTTTCATGTATTTATAATAGTAATATTCTTTTTTTTGGTAATGTAAAGGTAAATGTCGAACCTTCTTCCCACTTACTTGTAAAACTGATATTACCGCCATGAAGTTCAACTAATCTTTTAGTTAAAGATAGCCCTAACCCTGTGCCTTCTACTGAAGTAACATATGCAGATTGTACTCTTATAAATTCTTTGAAGATTGTATCAAAATGTTCTTCTTTGATTCCAATTCCTGTATCGATCACATTAAATTTCCAAAGTCCTTCAAGTTCGATAATCTCAAGCTTTATTTTACCTTCTTTAGTAAATTTAACTGCGTTGCTCAATAGATTAAAAATTATTTCTTTAAATCTGACAAGATCTGCTTGGATAACTTGCTCAGAGTTTAGTCCGATTAATTCAAATTTCAAATCTTTTTTCTCTATCACTGGTCTTAGAGTGATTTCTATTTGATTTATTATATTTTGTAATTGGATATTTTCTATATTCAATTCCACTTTTCCTGCTTCAATTTTCGAGATATCTAAAATTTCATTTATTAAATGTAATAGATGTTCAGCGGATGTTTTAACATTGTTGAGATAGCCATCTTGTTTTTCATTTATCTCACCATAAAATTTTTCCAATAAAATATCAGTAAAACCTATTATACTGTTTAACGGAGTTCTTAATTCATGGGACATTTCAGCCATAAAATCTGATTTGAATTGTGATGATTTTAAGATTTGTTCCTGGTATAGTTTTTGCTTTTCAAATTCCTCAGTAAAATCACGACCAATTGCAGATACTCCGGTAATGTCTCCTTTAGGGTTTTTAATTGGAGACACATTTAAAGAAATATCAAGAATTTTACCATCCTTTCTTAAACGTTTAGTTTCAAAATGAGTTATTTGATCTCCATTTATATTGCGATCACGAACTAACTTATCATCATTGAATTTATTGGAAGGAGTTAAAATAGTAATATTTTTACCTAAAATTTCTTTTCCGGCATACCCAAAGATTTTTTCTGCACCAATATTCCATGACATAATAGTTCCATCCAATTTTAAACTAATTATGGCATCACTTGAGTTTTCCACTATATTAGCTAAAATGAAATTTTGATGATCAATTTCCCTACGCAATATTTCAATTTTTATGCGTTCTTCAATTTCTTTAATTAGATTTATTTCTTCTTCAGAAAAAACATTTTCTTCAGGGATATAAACATCAATTTCAAGTTTTTTCTCATCAATGTTTTCTAAAATCGAAAATTTCATTTCTGTTTCTCTGAATTTTTCTGATTTATATTCGAATTCATCATAGGAAATTCTCACAAATGTTTCTTCTGTATTATGAGATGCGCGAAGAATTAAAGGAAGTGAATCTCGAAGTAAATTCTGAACACTAATATTTGGTGTTGCAAGAAGACGAGAGATATCATACAAAATATCAAGTTTTTCTACTTGCCCTTTTAATTTTTTCTCCGCTTCCTTAAGATATGTAATATCAGATATCAATCCAAAAGATCCTATCCTTTTACCAAATTCATCATAAATTGGTGCAGCATTTACTATACAATCTACAATTTCAGAATTTGAATGTTTAAATGAAAGTTCATAAGTGCTGCTTATACCTTTTTCTCTATACTCCTCATGGTTGTAAATATAAAATTCTTTTCCTTCTGGGGTTAAAAACTCATACACTTCTTTACCCATTATTTCTTCCCTTGTTTTTCCAAGAATTTCGCACATTTTGGGATTTACGTCAATTGTGATATCATTACAATCGAGTTCCCAAAATCCTTCATTGGCAGTTTCAAAGACTTTTTGCAACTTATCACTAATTTTCTTTAGATCTGAAGTCCTTTCTGTTATATCTTTCTCTAATTTCTTGTTAAAATCTAGAATAATTCTTTCAGCTTCTTTTTTTTCAGTAATATCTCGAGATATTGAAGCATAAACTTCTTCAGAATAATAAAATAATCGAGATTCAAAAAAATGTTTTACGCCATTTGGCATCTGAAAACTAAATTCGAATAGTTGTGGTAGCTTTGTTTTATATAATTGCTCGACTGCATCGTTTCTCATTTCAACGACAATTTCAGGCATTATATCTTTATAATTTTGACCTAAAAGAGATTCTAAATTAGTTAGAAGATTGATTTCAGACCCTTGAGATTCCAAGTAAATTCCTTCACGACTAAACAAGATAAATTCATCGGGAATTGCTTGAAATACTGCTTTGATTATTTTTCCAGAATGTTCTACTTCTTCTTCAGCCTTTTTTAATTCTTCTTGATTTTTTACTATAGTATTCGAAACCGCAACACTAAGAAGAGAAACCAAGCCAATAATAAGAATAACCGTTATTAATAAAACAATAATACCCTGTTTTAATATAGTAATAGATCTTTCAGAGAAGATTTCTGTAGTAGTTAAATGCACCATATACCATATCTTTTGATTGAAAGATATCATTTGAAAACTAAAATAGTAATCGGTATTATTTATTGTAATTTCCCCAATCTCATCTTCAACAAGTGATGTGAGCATGCTTTCTTTAAAATCAATATTTCCGCCATTAGATTCATTAAAACATGATTCATTATCAAGACTATTAACAATATATACTTCCCCTAAAAATTCACCTTCTGCATTTTCATAATTAGGATCTATTATAATTATGAAATGTGTAAATTCGTGAGGTTCGTAAAAAATGTAATCAAGGAATTCCACATTATAATTAATTACAAACACACCTTTACTCTCATTGTTAATTTTTATTGGAATTGAGAAACGGATATTAGGATTACCTGATCTCCGAGCAATACTTATTGGAGATGTATAAGTTATATTCTCATCAATCATTCCAAGTGTATCTTGAAACCAAGATTTATCTCCCTTATAATCAACTAGGTCTGCAGAATCTTGTACAACTCCAGCGATTACATTCCCATTATCTGAAAATATACGTATCATTTCTAAGTTATCATTATGATCAAAATTTATGTAAAAAAAATCCAAAAGCATTATGTATAAATTGTTTGATTCAAGTCGTTGAGGATAGAAATCTCCCACAGTTTTATTCTCTAAATCTTCAAAATCATTAACAATTGTATCATTAGTGGCACAAAATCCTACTATTTCTCCAATATGTGAACTACTGCCAATAGCATCAAAACTAACCTGTAATTGTTCTAAAGTCGCTTCTAAATTTGCAGTTAATTTTCTTATATCACCATTTAATCTATCTTGGTTTACAAATTCTTCATTTTCTAAGTTTGTTTGTAATGTATTAATGCTAATATAGGTTATAGGAATTATTGATGTAAAAGTCACGATTACAATAAATGCGACTTTAATTTGTGTTTTCAAAGGTTTATTATGAAGAGGAAATTTAAAACCCATATTTTCTTTTTTAAATAATTAATGCTAAATAAATTTGCATAAATTTTCACGATCTTCTTCTAAATGATTATTTTTTGAATACTTTTTTAACTCTTTTCAAAAGAAGAACCTTCCTTTATTTAGGGAGGGAATTCTAACATATGAAAATGGGGTAATTTGCGGTTTGCAACTGGAATTCTAAGAGTACAAGTCTTCTTCCTTCTTTAGATATTTAGCAATTTTATCACAAAATTGCTTAGTTTCTATAAAAATTAGACCCAATTTAATATCCCTTGTTGTAGAAATTGTGAGTACCGCATTATGACCAACTGCCATTGTAAAAACATACCCATACTGACCTCTTACAAAAACCTGTTCAAAAAATCCTTTCCCAAATTCTTGAGTTGCAATTTCAGCAAGAGTCAATATTGCCGCAGTAATTGCACTGATTTTCGTTTCATCAGTGTTAGGATGAAGCACACTTGCAATCGGGAGACCTTCAATAGAAACAACGGCAACTGATTGAACTTCTGACATTGAAGCTAACATATTATTAAGAATATATTCAAGAGTTTCCTCTTCTTCATCCATTTTCTATCCTTACCACCCTCTACCTTTATATAATAATATAAATCAAATACAATTTTAACATTTTTTCATTTATGTCAACTTTACAAATAAAGAAATATTATTCAATCATCTCCCAATTCTTCGACAACCACAAATAAGGAAAGAATACCTTATAAATTCAGAAATCAGAAAAAAAAGAAGCTGAAAAAATATTTCAATAAATTAGGATACCACTTTTCCATTCTGAATGCGAGATCTTTCAAACTTTTTTTAAGATAACAGAATTTCAAAATCCAAGATCTTCTTCTAAATGAAAAATTTCTAAGTCTTTTTGAGTATTCTAAATTAAATTCACAAAACATAAATTTTATGATTAATTTGTTTCGTTAGCAAATATTTTGCAAGGAGTCACAAACTGTGCCACAAAAACTAGATGATGTTTATTATAGAAAAAATGCTGAATTCCGTAATTTGCTCCGAATATTAGGTACGAGTATCGAAGGCCATCGAAAGATAGCTTTTGGTTTATCTCAGGTTCGTGGAGTAGGTAGGCGGTTGGCGCAAGCAGTTGTAAGAGTAGCAGGAATGGATCCCGATCTCAGAATTGGATTAATCACTGAAGAAGAACAACAAAAGCTTGTCGACATTATTAAAGAACCCGTAAAATATGGAATTCCAAAATGGATGGTCAATCGCCAGAAAGACATTAGAACTGGAGAATACCGACATATCTCAGGAACAGACCTTGAACTTTTATTAAAATATGATATTGATAAAATGAAAAGAACAAGATCATGGAAAGGGATTAGACATATGTATGGTCTCAAAGTTAGAGGCCAGAGAACGAGAACGACAGGCCGAAGAGGGTTAGTTGTCGGATACTACAGAAAAGATATGAAAAAGAAGGGGATCTAGATGGGAGATCCAAGACGATTAAAAAAAAAATATAAAACTCCAAACAATCCATTCGAAAAAGATCGTATGGTTGAGGAGTTAGTACTACTCGGAAAATATGGGCTCAGAAATAAAAAAGAGTTGCGAAAACATAAATTTGCATTATCTCATTTTAGACAATTAGCACGTGAAAATCGAAGTCTTCCTGAAGCTATTCAGAAAATTCGTTTTGTAGAATTAAGAGATAGTGTTGCAAAATTGAATCTTGTATCAGAAGATGGTTCAACCGATGATATCTTAAGTCTCACAATTGAAAATATCTTGGAAAGAAGATTACAAACATTTGTATTCAAAACTGGACTCGCTAAGAGTATTATCCAAGCAAGACAATTAATAGTTCATAGACATATTGCAGTAGGTGGTAATACAATCGATTCCCCATCCTATAATGTAAAAAAGAAAGATGAAGAACAAATTAAATATGCTGTAAACTCTCCATTTTATAAAGATAGTTCAAAAATTTGGAGCGGTGGCCAGAACCTCAAAAGCTCCGCTGATAAAAAAGCTGTGGAGGAATTCTAATAATGGGAAAATATAGCAATTATACTGATCCAAAAAATTTGAGATGGGGTATTGCGCACATCTTTGCGAGTTACAATGACACTATTCTAACAATCACGGATATAAGCGGAAGTGAAACATTTGTGCGAATTTCTGGTGGAATGGTTGTGAAAAGTGACCGAGATGAAGCAAAACCATATGCAGCGATGCAATGTGGGTCAAGAGCAGCACAAACACTTAAGGATAAAGGGATTGGCGGAATTCATATTAAAGTGCGCGCACCGGGAGGTCGTAAGGCAAAGACGCCAGGCCCAGGAGCACAAGCCGCAATTCGAGCACTTTCCCGATCTGGTTTACGTATTGGTAGAATTATGGAAGTAACGCCCTTAGCCCATGATGGCACACGCCGGAAAGGTGGAAGAAGGGGAAGAAGGGTATAAGTTTTTTTTTTTACTTCCTACTTTTTTAATATATTTTAAAACTAATTTTCACTGGTATTGGGACTGAAATGGCACAAAATCCACATATTAATGATATTACACCAAATTCCCAAAGGCATCAAGTTGGATTAGAATACTTTGTTACCGATACAATATCTCTAGGGGGTAGAATCAAAGCGGAAATCAGCGATTTTATAGTGCGTGAAATAATGCCATCTGGAGAGATTTTATCCACATTTGAAAATGAAAAGTCAAATTCAAATCAGAATTTTGAACCAGGAAAAGATAGATATACAACATTCACTTTAATCAAAAAAAATACTGATACAATAATTGCTGCAAAAATTCTTGAAAAATATCTGAATATTCCATTCAAATTTATAAAATGGAACGGAATCAAAGACCATACGGCAATAACGGCTCAGAAATTTTCAGTTAAAGGAAATTGTTTAAAAAAAATAAAAGATTTTAAACACAACAGTATTTTTTTGACTAAAATCCGTTCATCCAGAAAGGGAATGGAATTAGGAAAACTTTGGGGAAATCAATTTACAATTAATATAAGAAATACAGCTGAGCCATATGATGAAATTACGGATATTTTAAAAATTTGGGCGGAGAAAATTAATTTAACTGGATTTCCAAATTATTTTGGAATGCAACGATTTGGTCAACATCGCCCTAACTCTCATAAAATTGGGAAATTATTCTTTGAAGGTAAATACCAAGAAGCAGTTGAAGAATTTCTATTTAAAGTTTATCCAAAAGAATATGAATCCAATGCACTATTTAGAATAAAATTGGGAAAAGAGCGAAATTATGAGGAAGGTTTAAAAGATTGCCCAAATGGCTTGTTTTATGAAAAAATAGTAATTGAACAACTTTCAAAGGAAATAAATTATAAAAAGGCATACATGGAACTCCCCATTTCATTATGCAATCTTATTTTATCCTCTTATCAATCATTCTTATTCAATAAAGCAGTATCGAAAAGATTAAAAAAGGAAATCCCATTATCCACACCAGTTAAAGGAGATGTGATCTCAATCCTTAAAGATATTAAAGGA
>JAUWMK010000057.1 GCA_030613185.1 Promethearchaeum sp. | reverse complement strand
TTCTGAGTAATTTTAATCGCTTTTGTAGGATATTCAGGAGAGTCGAACATATATAGTGAAATGAAGACCAAGTTTTGAATTTATTGGTTAATACCACAATTGTGTGTTGATTTTGACACTAGATTATTTTGAAGATTAATGAAAAAAAATTGAAAAAAACAAGAATATTAAATTAACATTAATATTCCTGCAATTATTACCAAAACGCCACCAATTGTACTTGCAAAAATAATTCCAAGTATTCCTAAAACCAAGATTACAACACCATTAAATCCAACCTTAGCTTTTTTAGAACTTAAAACTCCAGTTGATATTAGGACTAATAGTCCGATTACAATGGCTATTATTCCAAATATTATTGCACCTAAAGCGTCAAGGAATGCAAGGTTAACGACTTTTGCAACAGATTTATTTAACATTCCTAAAACACCTTCAACAACGATAACAATACCCCCAATAATGGCGAGTATTCTGGCTAATCCTTCATTTTTTGCCATATTCTTATTTCTTCGTTTCTTCTTAAGAAGCTTACCTTAACAAAAAAAAAGTATTTTTGCTGACTAAGGATTTTACTGTCTTTTTACACATTTACTATTTTCAATAGTAAAATCTTTACATTTTGAACAAAAACCTTCATTAGTCTTCTCTTTAAGTCCTTGATTCCAGCATTTGGGACATATATAGTAATCGTAGGAATTATTTTGCACTTTTCTGGTAATCTTAACAATATCAAAACCGCAGATTAAGCATTTTGATTTAAGAATTTTAGGAGTTCCTTTTTTTGGTAATGAAAGAAAAGTGTTACAACTGTCACACACGAAGAATTTTTTCGTATAATCCCTATTAATTACCAATTTCATCGGATTTTTTTTACAATTCGGGCACAGCGTGTTTGAATATTTAAAATTTTTAGAAGAATTAGGACTAGTTTTATTCGGAATTGAACCTTTTTTATTTTGTATAATCTGATTATTTCTACCTCTAATTATATTTCCCGTTTGCTCTAATACATTCATTTTTTTAAGAAAATTGGGTTTTTCTTGGCGAAATTTATCAAAGAGAATTAAAAATTCATCTTTAACTTCTTTTACCACTTCTTTCATTTGTTTTTTTTCTTTTCTGATAGTTTCTAGTTGCATTTCAACATTGGATGTAAATTTAGGATCAAGAAATGGAAGCCAAATCACTTTCAAAGCATCCATAAGTAAAAATCCGAGTTCCATTACAAAAACCATGCGATTTTTTCGTTCAATGTAAGAGCGATCTATAAGAATTTGGATTATTGACGGTCGCGTAGATTTTGTTCCGAGATTTTTACGTTCCATTAATTTTAGCAAAGATGTGTCATTATAACGGGGTGGTGGTTGTGTTTCTTTTTCTCTAAAATTAATTTTTTTAACTGGCAGAATTCCTATGTGAGATTTTTTGGTAGAATCAGATTTTTCTGTTTTTTTAGCCCCAGGAAGCTTGTCAAAGAAATCTAATGGAGCATCATATTTTTTGGCTAGAAATGGGGCAATGGAGTAAAATCCTTGTTCTGTTAACACCGATAATCTTGAAATAAATTCTTCTTCTTCAATGGAAAATAGAATTTTTGTATCTGATTCTTCAGCTGGATCACCAAAAAGAGCCAAATAAGAGCGAGAAATTAAATCATAAACCTGTTTCTGAAGATTGTTTTCAAATTTGGATGATGTGGGTTCCAATGAGATTAAAGGGGTAATTGGGCTATGATCCCCTGCATCAATTTTTCCTTGTCTGGGAATTATTTTTTTCTGTTGGAATCTTGTTTTTACATAACTCCCATAGTTATTGTGAATTAGAAATTTTTGTAAGATTGAAAGATGATCATAGGTTTTTGAATATACGTCACTATCAGTTCTTGGATATGAAATTATTTTGTTAAGATAGAGATCTTCTAAAGTTTTTAAAGCTAATTTTGCAGTGATTTTAAGGTTTTTTGTAATTAAAACTAGGGTTTTTGAAGTATTAAGGGGTGTTGGGGGCAGAATTTTCTTTGAACTTTTTTTTATGCTCATTATATAAGCATCTTTAGCGTTTTTGATTTTGTTGTAAATCGATTCAGCCAAAATTTTATCTGTAAAATTGTTCTTTACGTGTGTTGCAACTATCATCCGATCTTTTATAGTAAGATCAGCAGATATGGACCAGAAAGGTTTAGAAACAAAATTTCTGATTAGATGTTCCCGCAAATATAGTAAATATAGAAGAGATGTTTGAACCCTACCTATGGATGTAAAACGTACATTAATTTTATTTAGGATCGGTTTTAATGTAAGAGATACTTCTCTGGTTGCAGAAAATCCAATAATGGCATCTAATATTGCGCGAGCATCTCCACTATACGCCCACGACCACTTTGGAGGGATTAAATTATTATAAGCTTGTACAATTGAATTTTTTTGCAAATCATTTAGCCATATTTGCATTATTTTTATAGAGGGATTTACTTGTTTGACAAATGGCAATGCATCTATCATGCCTATTGAACATCCTTCAACATCTGCATCAGTTCCGATAATACAAAGTGAGCAAATTTTTCCATATTTTTTCAGTGCAGATATGTAAGGTCCTGCATAGTCGTTGGGAATTCTTTGGATTGCATCCGGATTAGTAATAATTTCGCGCGGATCACGCGCGTTCCATTTTTTATAAGCAGGACTATTTTTATATTGCTGAATATGTCCACGTAGAGGGATAACATAGATATTTTTTGATTTTACATGAAATACTTTCGTATATTTGCTTACAGAGATTGTTTGAACTGGACCTAATGCTTCTGCTATCGCTTGAGCAGCTTTCATTTTTTCAGAAATTATCATCGTTGCCAAAAAATCACCAAATCTCTTTCACAGTTTTCAAGGTTATAATATAAAATAGCCTTTATGCTCTTTAATATAAATTATTAACTCTTTAAGTATGTTCTTAACAAATTTTGTCTTTTCATCGGTATTTGGGTTTGTTTCAGTAAGTGTGGGAGAATTTCCAACAAAAATTATTTTTTTCTTAGTTCGGCTTATTGCAACATTTAATCTTCTTAATTCCTTATTCAATTTTTCAATTTCATGTTGAGGATTTGAATCAACAAAGCTGTATATTATTAATTCTCGTTCTTGTCCTTGAAATCTGTCAACGGTATCTATAACAATTGCCTCAAATATTAATTTTTTTTTATCTTCAGAGAACTTAGGGATATTTAAATTATTAAAAATATTTTCATCAAAGTATTTAAGAAGTTCTTCATGAATTTTTTGATTTTGAGCGCGGTATCCAGAAATAATTCCAATTTTTTTTAGAATTTGGATAATTCCTTCAATATCTTTGTATATATAGGCAATTTCTTTGAAAAAATGCCCAATTACTCGCACAATAATTTCCGCTTCTTTTTGATTAAATTTTGATGTTAATTCTTTAGTAAGGGTATATTCTGATGAATCTTTTGCATCTATATCTACTGTATCTATAAAAACCATAGGTAAATTCGGATTAAAAAATTGTCCCCATAGATCATTTTCGTCAATATTAAATCCATCTAACCCATTATCTAAAATAAAATCAGAAAAAGTCTGATCACCAATATTTTTTCCATCAATTATTCCAGGTTCTAATTTTCCTTCATAAAATGTATTAGAAACAAAATCAGAGATGATTTTATTCATTCGATATTGATAAGATAACATAATATAACTTGGAGAATGGTTAAATTCGGATATTAAACGTTCAAAAATAGAAACTCCCAAACCTCTTTCTGGAGAAAAGTGTAATTTTTGAAGAAAATCAACACTTTCTTCTGGAACTTTTAGTTCTTCAACTTGTGAAATCGGTGGTAATTGTTGATGGTCACCCACTAAAATAAAATGGTCTCCTTTCAATAATGGAATGATCGCTGAACTTTCTACAATTTGTGCAGCTTCATCTAAGATAACTGTATCAAATTTTGTATTTTCGAGTAATATATTTGCTGCAGAGGTTGTTGTTGTACAAATTATGTCTGCATTCTTTAAAACAAGTCTTGCTTTAAATGGGTCAATAATAATATCCTTTTCGCCTGTAGGATAAACATGCATTTCTCTACAAACATGTTCTATAGAATGTTTTAATATTATTGGGTTCTCAATTGAAGATATCTTTCCGATACGAATTACTTTCAAATCTGGAAATCTTTCAAAGATTTTTAATAGAATATTGTCCACAGCTTTATTTGTAAACGCACTTATTAAAACGGGAGAAACTAGGCTATAATTTTTTTTACTATTTTTAATAAAGTAATCAAGACCTGCTTTCTTCTTATTTTTTTTATTCATGCTATATTTCTTATTTTTTCTGAATTTTTTTACCAAACGATTTGCAATTTCTGTAATTATTGTAGTTTTTCCTGTTCCTGGAGGTCCTTGAAGTAGAATCATATCTTCGGATTTCAATGCTAATGATATTGCTTGTTTTTGAGATAAATCAAATAGAAAAGAGTCTTCAAAAGTCATAAATTCTTCTTCTCCTTTTCCAAGTTTTGGAGATGAAATAAATAATAGTAAATCCCTAAGTTTTCTAATATTTGGATAAAAATTTGAAACAGAAAAGCGACAAAGCATATCAACTGCTCGTTTTTGAAGATTTGTCATATAATTACTTGAAGTTAAGTCAATTCTATATGATAATTTTGATTGAAACTGTTCTTCCGATTTAATTTCTTGGAAAACTGCAATTGAGATTTTTTCTTTAGAAATTTCTTTTATAATTCCACTAATGCTCTCGGAAGTTAGAGGAGTATATTCTTGCGGCGTAATTACTACATAGTCTCCCGCTCTTATTCTAGTATTTTTGATATTGTCCTTTTTGATCTTACTAAATGATAATAAATTTTCCCGATTTTTTACATGAATCGAATTAAATTGCAGATTACTAACACAATTTCCTCTTCTTTCGCGGACTTCTGAAGGTAATTGAAGTTCTTTTAATAATTGAATATTATAATTAAATTCTTTATCAAGATGATATAGAAACCAAGATAAATATGCATTAATTCGCTTAAAAAGTGCTTGTTGTTGTGCATTTTCCTCAAAAATTTCTTGAAATGGATTTTTTTGTTGTGTTTTAATCACTGAATTATTCATTTGAAGTCGGTATTTATGGAAATTACATGCATCTTTAGCAGAACATCGTGAACAAGTGTGTAAATCTCCAACTTGAGGTTGGTTACCTATTAATATATTCCAGATTTCATTTCGAATCTTTAAAACTTTTAATAGTTCCCTTTCATCATAATCATACTCCGAAATTCTTTCGTTAATGGATAAACGTGGATATTCAATTTGTAATTTATCAACTTTTGAAGGAAAATATTCCTGCAAAATTGTAGCATACGCCATACTTTGATAAAATGCTGTAATTTGCGAAGAACTTGGACTTGTTCCGGTTTTAGTCTCAATTATTACGAATTGTGAGGATGGTATCGTTTGAATTAAGCGGTCTATTCTTCCTTGAATACCCAAATTTTTGGAATAAATCATTTTTTCACAGATTATTTCATATCTTCCATATTCCTTCGAATATTTTTCTAATTCTCTTTGAATAAAATCAATCTCGTTTTGAATGTAATTATTTTTAAATTCTTTTAACACAAGATCCAAATCTATATTTAAGGCTACAAAATAACCCCAATTCATATAACAAGCTTTTATAAAGGATGAAAGAACGTTTTTTTCTAAGATTTCTCTCTGTTTTGCAATTATTGCTAAACCAGAATTACTAAAAATAATTGATAAATAATCATGAAATAAATTACCCCAAAGCAAATTCTCATTAATCCTACTATATGCATTAATATAAACGTTCAAAAAAGATTGCATCTCACAATAATTATAGGATCCAATCCAGCTTGAATTGATGAATGTATCTTTATCTAAAATTGCTTGATGAATTTCAAAATACTGCTTTTTATTATCTAGTTCTTTTAATTCACCTTTAATTATGGTTATTTTTAGGGGCATTCTATCACGTGCGGGGCCAGAATTTAAAATATTCGATAAATAACCATATAAAAAAGCCAATATTTGTTCCTTATCTTGGTCTTCAATAAGAATTGTAAGAAAATTTTCTTTTTTATTGAATTTAAGGATTCTATCAACATTACAAATAACTGGTTGATTTAAGTTGATTTCTCCTTTAATATCCTTGAATTTCGAGATTACATTATTAATTATATTTGGCTTTTCATCATCCGTCATTTTAAACAATCTTTTTTATTCACTAAGTTTCTCTATAAATATAACTTAATTTTACCTTTTTAATTTCATGATATCTTGAGTGATTTTTGAATTAAAAATCAATTCTTCTATTAATATTTTTATTATCACCTTAAAATGTCGAACTTCTAGTAATTTAACCGAATGCGATGAATAAAAAGTATTGATCCAATAGAATTAAAAAGTGAGCCGAATTTTTAACACTTAAAAATATCGGAAGACACTGAAAAAATCATGACTAAAAAATATTGGAAGACACTGAAAAAATTATCATTAACCATGCTAATTACAATGTTATTCTTAGTTTCTATCTCTATACCAATGAATATACAACCAAATAATACAATTTTTAATAATACAGATTCACCAATTGTAGAATTGCCAAATGCATCATTGTTTGAGTATGAAAATCCTATTAATGGCGCCGGAAATAATAGAACCTTGAGGACATTCTTGCAGAATTCTTCTGAAGCTAGTGGTGTTAACACATTTAACATTTCAAGTGATTCTAACGATGAATTTCTAAATAAAGGGCAATATAATTTTACTTTTGATAAAAGTTACAATACAACTTATACTTTAGAAGATGATACTCCTATGCTTTCTCCAAATGAACCTTTTGGATTAAATGAATATGTTTCATCTGAGAATACTATTTATGTAGAGACTGGTATCGTAACTAATGGAAATAATGAAAGTATCACAGATGAAGATACCGATCATTTAGAAATTTCACACTCACTTAATGAAGTGATATTTAATTTAACAACAGATTTTTCATCATCAACCAAAAATAATTCTGTAATTGGATTTATTATTGAATTAAAATTACGAGTGCTAACTAATCCTGTAGATTTAGATGTTTCAATCTATGATCTCAATGAATCAAAATGGGATACAGTATTTTCAAATTTAAATTATGAAGTTATGGGAACACACCAATTACTTACTTATAATATTACAAATACTAATTTAAGATATCTTACTGATACGCATAATCCACTAATTTCATTTGATTTTTCTAATCTAGCTGGATTTTCAATCAGCTTAGATTACGTATCAATAAAATTACGTTATACAAATGAAATATCCATTAGAGATGATTCAGGAGATGAAAAGTCTGCAGCTTTGGAATTTAATATTATGGGAAATAGCACTTTTTATGGATTCCAAGCATGGGTTAGATCATTTAATGTTACTGCTGGCGGAGAAGATTCAAATTTAACTGTAGGGCTTTATTATACAAATCTTACCTCAGCAGTTAAAAGAAGTGATCTTGTCGCAAAAGATGCAATTAATAAAACACAACCAGATACATTGATAGCAGAGAAAAGTTTTATTAATTATTCGGAAGATAAACCATTTTGGTTTGATTTTGCTGATAAATATCCTTCTGGAATCGATCTGAACATTAGTAGTAATGATATTGGTAATTTTTTCATTGTTATATCATCAAACACTACAGATAATGATGGTGGTAAAGGGTTCTCACTTGTAACTCTTCCATATAATGAATATGATGGTTCATCTGGACCATCTGATAAAGAATCAAATCATGATCATCTCTTATTAGAATTAGAAAGCGGTAATTGGATCAGAAATTCAATAACCCATAACCCCTATGGTACATATGAATTTGATGCAGCTGCATTTTCAATAAACCTAACTCGACCTTATCGACCTTCCGAAATTGATGCAAAAATTGAAACCGAAAATATTCAAGATACTTATACTTCAATTGAGAATTATCCATATGATACTACCGGGGATTACGCAACTACTTGGTGGGGATTTGGAACAATAGATCACACTTATGATGTTCCTATACAAGCAACTTATGGTAATTTTGTAGTATCTATTAACTGGAATGTTACAGATGATATTGATGTAGATGTCAAATATAATGTTGAAAAATATTATGATGAAAACATTACAGCGGAATATACATTAATTCTTGGAGAAAACCCTACCTGGAATGTATCTTATTATTTCGATAATACCAGTTCAAAATTAGATAATTGGAATTTTGTAGAAATGTGGTATTTCTTACCTGATGATTGGACTTTTATAGAATTTATTGGAGGAAAATATCAATTAGATTATACTATTAATATAACTCTTTCAGCAGCTGATAATAATCAAAATGTGGTGAAAGTAAATTCAGCTATTGTTGAAGACGGTGAAGCTGGAATCTATCAAATTAAAGCAGAATCAAATAATTATATTAAAACTTGCTCATTACAACTCCATTATAATGAATATAAATGGGATACTAATGGATTCATGCCAGGTGATAATGTTTCACTTGCTGTTGGTGTTTTAGATTCAGAGGGAAGATATATCCAAGATAACGGTGAAATTACAGCGAAATTATATAATGAAACTGGGGATTTAGTTTCCAAATATACACTTTATGATGATACGATTCACAGTAACATCACTTATTCGTGGTATAAATTTCAATCACAAGATATATTCAATGAAACCGAATCTCTTCCAACTGGAACATATCATGTAGTTCTCAATTGGACCAACGGAGATGAAGTTGGATTATTAAGAAGAGAATTATATTTGAATAAATATGATGCAGAGATCTTAGAATTTCATAATTACGACAAAGAAACCCATTCAAACCAAATTCATGGATTTATTTATGATGACTTTGTAACAGATATCGAAACCTATGATTTATATTTATATGCAATTAGAAATCTAACGGGCAATGGGGATTCTAATGAGTATTTTATCAATCGCACATCCAATGAAAATTTGGGCTCTAATACTGAATTATATATGGTTGATTTTATGCAAAATGAAACGGTTCTTAATGTTGATGAAGATGTTAATTTTATAATTAATCTTGAAAATCAACATTCTACAATTAATTATGATGTTTCAATAACTGCAGAATTAATTTCTCTTATAAACCCTGAAAATGAATGGATAATCACATCCAGTACAAGTGGTACTCAAAATCTTGCTATATCTGGAGAACCTAATGGTAATGATAAAAAAGAATTCGAATTTAGTATTAATATTCCAACTATTGAAGAGGGTGGTGTAAATTGTCCAATTCGAAATGGACCCATGGCGATAAAGATAATTGTTGAAGTTGGTGGAACTGCTATTTATGAACAGATTCAAGAAGATATTTTGTATTATACTACTTTATCTGATTCTGAATTTGAAGGTGATGTATGTCAACCAATAAAAATCTATGAAGATAGCGACGGGCCATCATTTATTGCTTCAATTGATAGATTAACGATGGATTTACCCGAAAATATATCATATTTTGTACAAGTTGTCAATGATTATTTCATGGGAACTGAAAATGAAGTCTACAGACCTTCTCAATATTATAAAGTAGATGGAAATATTCTTAATTTCAAAATAGAGCAAGATGTGATAAATCGAATTACAACTTTAAATTTAATTGGTAAAGCAGTCGATGAATACGAAAATCCGTTAGCATCAATAAATCTAGAGTTTAATTATAATGATTCCACTAACTTGGTTCCTTTAAATGATCTTTTAGGGGATAATGATATCACTACTGATGAAGAAGGATTTTTTAATTTTGAATTTTCATTATCTGATACTCCAAAATTAACTAACCTGCAAATTATTGCATCTTATGCTGGGAATGATAGTGTTCTTGCTTTCGATAAAACGTTAGATATTACTTTGAATGAATATAATAGTGAAATCGATTTAGTATTTGAAAATAGAACGCTGATTAAACCCATTCATAACATTATTTCCTTCACAATTAAAAATACTGGTAATTCTACTTTGGAAAATGTTTCACTTAGTCTTGAAAATTCAACATATCAAGGATTTGTACATTCGATAAACATATTGAAAAACGCAATTCTACTTCCTGGAGAATCTTTTACCATTGAAATTGACTTCTTTGATACTAAATATAATGAAAATCTTGTAAATATTACGATAAAAGTTGAAGCATTTGTTAAAGAGATTGGTGAGCAACAAGTTCTACATGAAGAACAGTATACTTTCAAAACCTATTCGATTAATGAAAGTAAATTAGCTTCATCTACCACGGTATTGTTTTTCTTTGTAGGTGCAGGATTACTTTGGGCATTTGGAGGATTATTTATTAAGAAGAAAGTAAAAGAACTTAACACCATGCCAGATACTTATGTCTCAGAGAAAAAAGCCAAAAAACGTAGACCTGGGAAATATGTAAATGTTGCTGATCTAAGTAGAAAAAGTGAAGAGAAACCGAAAGGTTCTGAAGAATCATCCACTAGTCTTGATGATCTACTAGACGAAGAAGATACAAAATAAATTTTTTTTCATTATATCTTTCTTTTTTTTAGTTTAGATTTTTAAAAATATTAAATTAAAAAATTATTAAAAAAGGTTAATTCAGGCTATTTCATTAGATTTTTTAATTGGCGAAGCAAAAGTCCCACTGAACTTTTTCCATCGGTGCCTAGAAAACCTAAAACCATAAAATCTTTATTTTTCACAGCTAATAAATAACCTTCATCCAGTCCAAGAGTCATTTCCGCCATTTTACCCTTGTTAAGCGCATCAATTTTTGTTTTAAAGATTTTGCTTATGCTTTTTGCAATAGAATTGTGATCCATGTCCGTAAGTGTTTGTCCAATTATAACTTCTCCAGAATTCTTAGCTAAAACGAGCCCTTCGCATACAGCTATTTCTGACATAATGGATTGTAATTTGGGTGCAAATTCTTCTTTTGAACTCATGTGATAATTACAGCCAAATAAACTTAAAAAATTAATGGAGATTTTCTTTAAAATTAAGAAAAAAAGCAAAATGATTAAAACTTGTAATTGATTTGAAACATTCAAAATTAGTAATTTGAAATTGACCGTAGCACGATTAATATAAGATTTTCTTGTGGTGCAATCATTACTTCGCCTTTGTCAGTCTCAAGTCTGAGAAAATTTAAACGTCCTTCACCTAAAACCTCAGCAGTCTTTTTTGCACGAGAGATCAGTGAAGTTATGTAAGCACTAATCTCTTCTGTGCGTTCAATCTGTTCACCTTTGAAACTACTTTGAATTGGCAAACCTTCAGAATCACAAATGATAACTGCTCTGGTTGCCTCGTCCATCATGAATTTATTGATTATTCCCTTTATTGCTTTGCCATCGATCATTTTTTGAAACTTCCTTGAAATATCCAACTAAGTATGTTTAATAATTGTTTTCTCACTTTTATATTTTTTATTATTAAACGCGAAAGAATACCATTCCTTTATTTAGGGATGGGATAAATTTAGTAAATTCTAAAAAATCATGAATTTGACTACTTATAAATACATACTTTATAATATCTAATATCATGCAACTCATTAGACAAATTTAATTCAATCGAACACCTCCTTTGGATGAGATCACCTTCAGATCGAAGAATTTGTACAATGTAGCAACATATACGTTTAGAAAGCGATTTTTTGAAGATAGATATTGGATTCGATACTATGATCTTTGGAAGATTCTTAGATCTCACGAAGCTTATACTAGTTTACACAAGATGTGTGGTAGTCATCCTCCACAGCAAGTCTTAAAACAGGTGGATCGGAATTTTAAGAGTTATTTTCAAGCAATAAAAGAATGGAAGAAACATCCCGAAAGATTTCAAGGGAAACCCAATCTTCCTCGATACAAACGCAAGAATGGTTATAATCTTCTCATATTTACATCTCTCCAATGTAGACTAAAGTATCGGGGATTGTACGTGTGTTCCCAATGTGGGATGGCTTTAAATGCCGATATGAACGCTTCAAGAAATATATGTGAAAAAGGAATCCCTAAGTCCACATGGATAGGGGATAGAGGATGTTTAAACCATCCAGCAGTGTTGAAGATTTAACAATTTTTAACCTTCTAATCTCACTCCTTTATTTAGGTGTGGGTAGTTCAATATACATTAAACACCATCTTTGAATTTTCCATATTGTCCCGATATTATATGAATAATATGTTAATAAAATAATGCTCCTACAATTAGGTTTTATAGAGATATATTTTGAATTATTTATAAGAAGTTAACTATTCGATTGATGTGGATTATTGTGGAAAAAGAATTTCAAGAGATTAAACCAGATTTTAATATTAGTGATGGAAATCAAAGTTTTACTGGAAAATTAGAAGTGGATAGAGAAAAAACCATTGAAAATCAAGAAAACAAAATAAAATCAGAGTATTTAGATCTTAAAAACATAGATACAAAAAGACTTGAAATTAGGATTCAAGCTAAATCAATCAGTAAAATTCAAAAAAAATCCGCTCTTTTTACGCAAGGCCCTGCCGAATTAAATGCTTTAATAAATGATGTTGAACTAAAACGTGTTATTCATGACAATCCCTGGGAAATCAACGTTGAAAAAGCATTAGAAAATTTCAGAAAACGTATATATGAAAATTCTGAAATCAAATTTAGAATTGGGGGGCGTTTAATTTATTCTGCGTCTAAAATTGTTCATGCAAAATCAAATTTAGTTATCAAAGAATCTAATAAAGCTCAGGAAGATCTAAATATTAATGAATTAGAAGGGGAAGAATTTGATGAGCTTGATGAAAATGATGATTATGATAATAATGAAGGCGATGAGGAAAATTCCAGGATAAATTCAAATAATATCGCTGGAATATTATCCGTGCTTTCACATAAAAAAGACAGATCATCTAATTTAGATCTTCCAAATTCTGAAACTATTGCTACATATAAAGCTAATCGTGATAAGGAATTAGCTTCTTCTTTCTCTACTTATCCTTTTTATAATGAAGATAGACATGGGCTTCGATTTATTGCTCCACCTGTGCGTAAACTATATAGAAGAATTAACCTAGATGATTTAGGAAAAGCTCTGATAAAAACTTTGAATTATCAAATTAAATCATCAAATAGGAAAATCTCAAGGAAAAATTTAGTATCTTCCATTTTACCACCTAATATTCTAAAAAAAGCTGAACAAGAGCGTGCATTGGTTGAACTTCATATTAAAAACATGCTAAAAAAAATTAACACAAATTTTAGTGAGAATAATCAACCCGTTTCCTTTCTATCCCTAATAATTACTCCTGATGCTGAAGGAATTGTACGAACTCTATTATATTTATTGCAATTAGTAAATAGAAAACAAGCAGAGCTCTGGCAAATCATAGATGATGATTCGATCAAAGAAAACATTGAAGAATCTACGGGAATAGATATTTTTATTACACCTATAAAACAATGCTAATGATTTTTAAAGATAGAAAATATGATTAATACAGAAATGGATGCAACTCCTCTACCAGTAAAAATTGAATTACGTCATGCAATAAGTTTACTTAAACAAGGAAAAACGCTGGAATCTTTAAAGAAATTTGAATTTTTGCAATATGAGATGAATGCTCAACAGAATTCTGATTTATCTACTGTTATTTTAAATTATTCCTTGGCTTTAAACATGATTTATGATCGTAATTTAGCCGCAGCCAAAGAATCACTATATCATGACGATGAATTAAAAACTGTGGTTATTCTGGTAAATCTTTTGAATATACATGAGATTTTAAGAAATATTAGCAGTGAAAACGATCGTGTTCTACAAAAAAAAAATCAAAATTTCTCTCAATTAGGGGAAAAATGGGTATTAAAAAAGATAGGAATAATAAAAAGCACTGAAATACAAAAAAGAAATTTTAAAAAAAGATTTAAAGAGACTAAGGCAGATTTTGAGTTTGTATATAGTATATTTTTTGAATTTTTTCAACCTATCATTGAAGAAATCACTAAGAAGCAATATAACATTGATAGTATTAATAAAACGATTCAAATAGTATATAAAGAAATTGGAAAAGAATATTTCAATTTAGCAAAAAGTGCAATTAAGAAAAAAAATATTATTAATTCTATAAACATCCTTCAAAAATGCCAGTTAATTTTTAAAGATGACTTAAAGAATATAAGAATTCAAGGAAATCTAAGAGAATTACAAAGAGATATTGACGATCTAACAGCAGAATATTATTTAAAAGCAGGAAATTATTATCGAAATAAGAATCGATTTAAAGAAGCTGCAAAATTATATAGAAAAGCTTATCATTACTATAGAATTCAGAATGAAGAAGAAAAACAGAAAAAATCCAAAGAATATTACCTTAAAACATGTGTTAATTACGGTCAATATAATTTAAAATTAGCAAAACAACACAGTAAAAATCTGGATACAGAAGATGCAATCTTATATTTTCATAAATCTATTGAAAATTTCAAAAGTATTAATGCTAAAAAAGAATATTCAGACGCAATCGAACAATATAATAATTTTATAATATATATGGGAGATGTTGAATTTAAAAAAGCTCAAAAAGTTAAATCTGAATCACTAAGCGCATTAAATCAAAAAATAAATCATTTTCATAATGCACTAGATATGTATGCAAAAGCCGAAAATGGTAGAAAAATGAAAGAATGCAAATCACTTCTTACACGATCGCAAAAGCAAAAAATGAAGATTTTATTAAAAGAAACCCAAAAAGCTCATAGAAGTAAGAATTTCAATTACGAGTTTCTTATTTTAGAGGAATTACATTTGTTATGTTATGAACTTGAAATGGTTTCAAAAGCACAAAATTACGCTGAAGAATTAGAAAAACTGAAATCAAAAGTTAATTTAGAACAGGTTGAACATCTTAGAAAATCAAAATTCGATGGAATGGTGAATATTGAGCAGAAAGATACAGAATTTTTATCTGGTAAATTAAAAACTCAAATTATCTCCCCAAGACCTCTGGATATTCAGACAGTAAAAAATGATCTTCCAAATGTTTTCGGTGATGATTTGAATACAACCGTTTTTATCCACAATAATAGAAGCTCAAAAAATATTGATTCAGCAACATCATTTAGACAAACTGATCATATTTTCCCTGGTTCTCAATTTTCTTCTAATTTATTCCAAGAAACACTTAAGATTCAAAAATTTAGCAGTAAGCAGAAGAATGAATATAAAGAACTTAAAAAAGTAAATCAGATTGTGAAAAAGTTTAATATGCAGGGATTTTTGGAAGAAAATGAAATACAAACTCTTCAGATGTATGGGTTAAATCTTCCAGAACAATTGATATATTTCCATAAATATCCAAATTCAAATTACCAATTTTATGTGTTAAAAACAGCATCAGAATATCCTAAAGTTCTCCTAATACCAACAAAAAATCTTATCAAAAGAAAATCATATTTCGGTTCAATTATCGATAAATTGGACCCATTTATTAATACTTCATCTAAAATACTGAATTCTTCTGAAATATTAGAAAATCATATTAAATTTGCCTTAAATCACCCAAAGTGGAACCAAATAATGGAAGGATTTCAATATTCAACTTTAGATATATATTTTTCTTTCCTTAATGCTTTAAGATTGTATTCAAAGAGTTCTTCAAGTTCTTCATTAAAAGAAGTCGCGAAATTTATAAATTCATCATTAGTTGCAGAATATCTAAATATACCCACTGAAAAGATGGAAAATAGATTACAAGATCTTCAGTCAGTTAAATATTTTGAAGATATTTTTAGTTGGAGTGATAATATTAACTCTAAATTATTTTTTATTGGATTATATTATTTTGCACGAAAAAAGTATATGAAAGCCAGTATTTTATGGTGCAAACTATTAGTAAGTTGATGTTTTTTTTCAATTTTTTCAAATATCTGTTTTAATTTTCTATTTCAAAGCTGGATGATCAATAATACAGCACCTATTGACATAATTATTCCTCCAATTAATCTATCCCTTATTCTTTCTTTAAAAAATATATATGAAAAAATAATTGTAATAATTACCGATAACATGGATAAGGGTTCTGCTATTGTTAGTTCCAATTCAGTCAAAGCTATTAATAAAAATAAATAAGAGAACGCATTTGTTCCGCTTCCGATTAAAAACTCTTTAGGGCGCGATTTGAAAGTTGGGATAATGTCTTTGACTTTTTTTGTGAAAAGAATAATAATAAAAATATCAAAACTGATTAAAAAATAGAGTGCAATGCTGTATTCTCCAGGATTGAATGATCTTACTAAAAATGTATCAATAACACGTCCTACTGCCATTAACATTGAAACTATAATCATTAATTGGCACCCTTTATTTTTGTATACTGCTTTTATTGAGTCTAATAATCTTGCTTCTTTATTTAAGAAAGAAGTTCCAAGAAAAAGCAATATTATTCCAATCAATTTTAGAAAATTGAACGTTTCTTCTAAGAAGATTATTGAAAGTATTAGTAGGAAAAATACATTAAAATTATAAAATGGAACGATCAAAGAAACCTCATAATTAGAAAGAACATAAATATAAATTAAAAAAGCAGCAGTATATATTGCTGCACTTGGGAATGCAAAGAGTAAAACTATAAAATTCCATGAATAAAAGAAGAGAATTGGAAGAAGAAGAAATGTTGGGATAAAAAATAATAAAAACGTTGAAATAATTGAACTTTTTTCTTTTCCTGCTTTTTTAAAGGCAATTCTCTCATATCCTAAAAGTAAAATTCGCCCAGTTAAAGCTGAATTTGCGATAATACCCATTTTTCTTTCTCTTTATGCATATTGTATATTTTTTATTCCATTTCTTCAATTTTTCCGGATTCTGCTGATTTATACATTAGTTCAACGATTTTCAAGATTTTTAGACCAAATTCTCCATCTGTTTGAGCTTCTTTACCTGTTTCAATACAATCAATGAAATGTTTCATTTCTTGTGGATATCCAAATGTCCAAGCTTCATCGGGAACAGGATATGTCCAACCGATTGTACTTCCAGCTTTTTC
>JAUWMK010000164.1 GCA_030613185.1 Promethearchaeum sp. | reverse complement strand
GATAAAAAAAAAAGTGCGGTTTTTCCGCTTCATTCGTTCAATTCAGCGCTGAAATGATAGTGACCATTAATAAAAAGGGTAAACTAATCCTTAGAATATTTCGTTTGATTTATTCATAAATCCAACTTTAAAGTTTTTTCTATCATTCAAAAAGATTTTTATTCAAAATATTTAAACTGGGATATATTAGAATAGAATGAGAATGTCATGGTCTGGATTTCCATTCATCGGACTCTCGATTGCATCTTTTTTTCCTCTAGGATGAAAATGATTTGGTTGTGAAGACACATCCCAAATTTTATCATAATTATCAAATCTAATTCTATCATATTCTTGCTGAGAAAATAATAGTTGGTATGAATATTCATCAAAATCATTGTAACGAATATAGAGGATATTACCCAAATTAAATTCAATTTTAAGAACAGGTCTTTCATCTTCAAGAATAATTTGTGTTATTTTATCTGAATAATGCTCTTGAAGAATTTCTTTTGCTTCAAAGAATTTTTCATGATAAATTACCATCTAAGTCTCCTTAAAATTTTCCATAAGATTTTTTAATTTTTTCTCTTCGTGTAATAATTGCTTTAAATCAATAGCATCATTTTCTGCTTCTGAATATTTTCCAATTTGAGTATTTTTTAGGAAATTTTGCGCTGATATTTCATTCCAACGAGTTAATATTTTTTCAATTTCCTTTCGAATATTTCGCAATTTATATGAAATTAAATCAATTGCAGTGCTTTTTTTTAAAGAAACTGATGTCATTAATAAAATAAGTACAACTTCATATACTAAAATATTTGGAAAGATTTAATTTGGAAAAATTTTTAATCTTCATAACTACCGAACCGTTATGGTTCACGAACTATAACGATAAGTAATGGTATAAATTCAAGCTTTTGAGAATTATTGAAGAATTTTTATTAATCTTAAAAAATTCTCTCTCTAAAAATCGAAAGCATGAAAATTAAAAAACAATTCGATAAAAGCGATTTGATATGAATAGAAAAATATTAAAAATAAATTTATTTATAGTTTCAGCCTTCATTATATTTTTATTTGCAGGAACATCCTTGAATATTGGAAACTCTGAAAAATATGATGACGATGTTTTGAATGAAATGCCAAAATCTTCCATAACTAATGATTGGTTTAATTTTACTCTACCTTCCGAACCTATCCCTACCGCAAATATCAATTTCACAAGAAACGGTTCAACAGTTTCCTTTACTTTGGAACAGATCATAGATTATGCTAAGCATGAAAACGGAACTTTTGAATTTGCTAATTACACAATTGAAGATAAGGATGGAAATTACTTTGATATTGTTGGATTTAATCCGATTTATTTGATGGAAATAGCAGAATGGTATGATGTAATGAATTTTACTGTTTATGCAAAAGATGGATATTCTAAACAAGTAAATATCACTCAACTACTATTAGCAGACAGTAATTTTATCAAATATACCGATACTGAAAACGAAACTATGATTATAATTGCATGGGATAATCAATGGCTAGCAGATTATGATGTTGATTACGGAGATTTTTATCTTTGGGGAGAAAATTTAGCAGGAAATCAAAAAGTGAAAAATATCAGTTCAATTTCATATGATGCTCCATGGACAGTTAAATTTAATGTCACTGACACAATTGAAACAATTTTAAGTAGTGAAAACACCACAACTTTAGCCACTGGAAACTATACATCATATGATTGGGGTTATTTTGACGAGAAGGCAGGTTATGGTTGGGATGAGCGAGAATGCACTGGCTTTACTATTGCAAGCTTACTTCAAAAAACAAGTGTTGGAGATCAAAATTATGAAATTAGTTTTATATCATATGATGGATATGGAGCCAATAAAATTTTTACAAAAGAAGAAATAGAACAAGGATTTACTGGAACAACAATAAATGATCCTCCTGAAGATTTATCCAATCAAGGAAAACAAGCAATACTCATGGTAATTTCGGATGGAAAACCTATTGGATATGAAAGAGGACCCTATCAATTAATAATACCAGGTGCAGATAAAGCGAATTATATTGGAGGAATTGTAGAAATTCGAATCAATATTGTTCCTAAAGAAAATAGAATTCCAGGTTTTCAATTGTCTTTACTATTTATCGCTTCAATATTTGCAATCAGTGCGATAATAATGAAAAACAAAAAGAACTGAAAATAATTGATAATGAAGTAAAACACAAATTTTTTTTATTTAATATATTTACTTGGACAAAAATAGACGGAAACGAACTTAAAATGAAAAAAAAAAACTTAACTAAATTATTTCTAACTTTGGTGCTCATTTCCTCTGTTTTTACTAACTCTCAAATGAATATCAAAGGAGATTGGGGAGTATCTGAAGATGACTGCTCGACGAATCATGGAATTACTCGACAATATGCACGGTATATTAAATCCCCGAATATAACCATCGATGGAATTGAATCAAAAGATGAATCATGGAATCAGGAAGATGTATACGAATATGAAATCCCTATGGCAAATAATTACTACAGTAATATGCGTTTTAAATCCTATATGTTTATAAAATATATTTATGATGATGTTAATCTATATATTAAAGCGCGCTGGAACGATTCTACCCCAATTGACAGACAAGATCAATTATTTTTCTGTTGGAATATAAATTGCACTAATTTTACAGTATCACAATTTTTAGAATCAGGAGCTATGAAAACCGTTGAAAATGGTTCCAGAGTTGATAGTTGGACATGGATGAGACGAACCCAAAAAAGCGGTTCTCAAATTAATATGTTTGACGGAGGTTATGGGTATGACGGGTGGCTTAATATTGAAGAATCTAGCGATCCAATAATATCCTTTACATCCGGTATATGGACAAACAATGAAGGTTATTATCAAGTTGAACTTTATCGTTCTTTAACCACTAATGAACCCGATGTAGATATTCAATTTGAACATAACAATACATATCGCTTTTCAACAGGAGTGGGAGATTCCATTGGATCGAATGAACACGCAATTTCATGGACATATGAATTGGATCTAACCAATTCTATAGATCAAAGTTTTATCGATTATTTGCCAATTGGAATCGGAATTGCATCAGGAGTAATAATATTTTCTATCGGAATAATCATTATACTAATATACAAGTTAAAACATTAAAAATAAAAATATAAAGAAGAATTAAAATGAAAACCCGTTCCCGAAATATAATTATCGCTATAATTATTTTTAGTGCTATTTTTGGATCTTTATTCTATTATAATTGGAACTTGTACATGGAAACAAAAGATCAATTTAACGAATGTGATGATTCTTGTTGTCTTCGAATTACTGGAAATGTTAGTGACGAAAAATTCATTGGAATTTCATACCTTCTTAATGAAAGTTTTACCCGTGTTGAAGATATTGAATTTCATGTAGTAAATAGCTTTGGAACAGAATTTAATAGAACATTATCAGGTGTGATGCTTTTGGATATCCTTACGTTATACAATTTATTAAGGGATGAAGCAGAATATATCAAATTTAAATCTATGGATGGATATACAACATATAATTTCCCTATTCGTTTGATTAGAAATAATCCTGAGATGGTTATCATTGTAACTCATGAGGATGGTCAACTTTTAAAATCAAAAGAATCGGGTGGTATTGGTCCCTTAGCTGCAGCAGTAGATTTTGATTGTATTAAAGATGATTCAGAAATGCAACATATATTTGAAGATAATCATCAAGATTTTGTGCATAATAGCAAATTCAATGTTAAATATTTAGATACAATAGAAGTAATTTAGAGGTTTTTATATGGAACATAAAACTAATAAGAATAATCCATCAATTGAAAAATCTGAGGAAGATTCTCTCCAAAATACGGGCTCCTTGGCAAAAAGAAACTTGAATAAGAAATCACGGTATTTCTTTTCTACTCAAGAATTACTGATTGCATCAATTCTTGGTATTATGGGGGGTTTTATTTCAAGTTTGATTCCATTTAGCCTATTGATCAAAACATGGTATCCATTTATTGGTGGCACACAACTAGTTAGCGGTCATCATTTATTATGGATGGCTATTGTTTATGGGTTAACCAAAAAAAAACCGACAATTATATTAACTGCAACAATTCAAGGATTTATTGGATTTCTATTCGGATCAAATTGGGGAATATTTGAAGTCGCGATTATGCTATTTGAAGGATTTTTCCTTATTCTTGGTTTCTTTTTAATAGAACTTTTTCGTGAAGGAAATTCAAATTTGGGCTGGGCAATAGCTGGAGGTATTGGAAATGTATCTCAAGTTCCGCTTTTTTGGATAATCACAGGGAAAATTTGGTTAATTCACTGGAGCCTTTTTGTAATGGCTTGTATGTTTGGATTTATTTCTGGAGTATTTCTTGCAGGATTACTCGGTAAATTAATTAGTAAACGTATTAAAGATTCGGGAGTCATTTAATCTTTGAGAAGTGATACTTTTCAAATGGATAGTTCTAAAACTCATGAAGCGATTATTGAGTTTTCCAATTTCTGCTTCCGATATGAAAATCAACATGAATATGCACTTAATGATATAAACTTATCAATTTTTCCCGGTGAAATTGTATTATTAGGGGGAATTAGTGGTTCTGGAAAAAGTACTCTATGTAATGCAATTTCAGGTAGAATTCCATTTTCAATTTCAGGTCAAATGAAGGGTAATTTTAACTTATTTAATGAAAACATATGGAATTATAATCAAGAAGAAATTTCACAAAAGATAAGTTATGTTTTCCAAAATGCTGAAGAACAATTGATTAGCTTTAGTGTTTTTGATGAAATATCATTTGCTGCTGAAAATTTAAAACTTCCACAAGAAGAAATTAAACAAAGGGTAAATTATATAGCAGAAGCTCTTGGAATTACGGAGTTATTGTATAGATCAATTTATTCTTTAAGTAGCGGAGAGAAACAAAAGACGATTTTAGCTGCAAATTTAGTAATGTCTCCCCGGATTTTACTTTTAGATGAACCTTTAGCATTTTTGGATAAAAATGGAGAAATATTGCTATTAAATTTCTTAGAGAACCTACATAAAATAGATCCTTCTTTAACAATAATTATAATTGAACACCGGTTAAAACCATTCTATTCCTTAATAGACAGGATTCTCCTCTTAAATCAATATGGAGAATTAGTTTTTAATGGAAAAACAGAAGATTATGAAGATTATATAAGAAAAGGGAATATCCGCTACTTAAGAGATGATATTACATTAGCGAATATTAATAGAAATTATAAAAATTATAAAAATAATAATTCATCAGTAATTGTTAGTGATAATTCTAATAATTACACCCCAATTCTCCAATTAAATAATATTTCGTACCAGTATCCTGATAGTAAACCTATGGTTTTTTCGAATTTTTCATTAAAAATAAATAAAGGAGAATTTTTAGGGATAGTTGGAAATAATGGGTCTGGAAAAACAACTTTACTCTATTTAATTGCACATATGTTAAACCCGATAGCAGGGAACATGAAATTTTCTGGAAAATCATATGATATAATAAAATTATATGAATTTATTCCAAAAATGGGGTTTATCTTTCAAAATCCTGAAAATCAGCTATTCGGAAAAACAATAAAAGATGAAATTCTATTTGCTCCTAGGAATTTTGTTGAACTTAATAGAAGACAACATAAATTGAAAGAAAATATTTTTCAAAATATATTTTCAAGAAAAAAAAACCAACTGCAAGCTAAAACAGGTTTAGAAAAAGAAGAAGATGACATTGTTAGAAAATATTTACCATTGATCGGTGAATTTCGAAAGGAAGTCGATGTTTTACTTAAACAGAGCCCTTTTTCTCTGAGTTGGGGGCAAAAACGTAGACTCAATCTGGCCTCAATATTCAGCTATTCCCCAGAATTACTTCTTGTTGATGAACCTTTTATTGGTCAAGATGCGGCTTCAATTGATAGTATTTTCAAAATTCTTCATGGATTTGTTGAAGAAGGCAAAACTGTTCTAATTGTATCACATGATCAAGACCTCTTAAAGAAAAATTGTTCAAGAATTGTAGAACTTGATGAAACTACTAAAAACCATTCATCTACAAATAATGATATTATAAAATCTGCAATAACAGTCAAAAAGAAAAGAAAAAAGAAAAAAAAGTCTTCAATGAAAATCCCAAGAATTAATCTATTTCTCAAACTTTCATCGTCCTCATCTCAAAGTGAAAATTGGATTAGTAAATTAAACCCCGTAATGAAATTGATAATCCTAATTATTTTCACATTCTTTCTTTTCTACCAAAAAAGTATTTTATTCTTAGCAATAGTGTATATATTACTTATAATTTTGGTAAAAAGCGCCAATCTATCTGTACGTTCTTTATTAAGACAAATTCGATGGCTAATAATGTTATCTTTGATTTATATCCCATTAAATACATTATTTGATGCAAATATATCCCAAACTGATGATGTTTTATTTTATTTCTTCTCAGAAAATTTACCTATACGAAGATTAGCACTGTATTATTCATTAAGAACTGGATTATTAATCATTATTTTTATTTCTACTTCAATAATATTCACAAAAACGACATCTCCAAAGGATTTGGTTTACTCATTAATCCAAATTGGGATCCCTTATCGTTATGCATTTTCATTTATGATTGGTTTGAGATATATTCCTTTAATTGAACAGGAATCTAATACAATTGAAATTGCACAGCAATTACGGGGAGCTTATATTCGTAAAGGAATTTCTATTAGAAAAATCTACGATCATTTAATAGAGCGTATAACAACATTACTCATTTCAATCATTAGAAAAGCTAAAACAACAGCATCCACTATTGAAGCAAGAGGATTTGGAATATTTAAAAAGAGAACAAATCTATATTGTGTAAAATGGTCTATAATTGACACCTTTGGTTTAATAGTATCCATCTTATTTTGTGTTTTAACAGTTTTAATTCAAGAGGGAGTAATATATTGGTTTTTTTACTTACCTTCTCTTCATTCCATCTATCTACTATTTTTTTCTTGATAATAGAAGATTAGAAAATCATATAAAAAAAGAAGGATGAATTTATTACAGCAGATTTACATTTCTTTATTGTAAAATTAATAAGGTTCTTTCGATAAAAAAAATAAATATTTAATGAGTGAATTAAAATGTCACAGAAAATGCCATATATTGGAATTAACCAATCAACTATTTGCGTTCCGCCAACAGACACGCTTTCAATGAGTTTAGACATCAAAATTTTACCAGAGAGGACAACAGATTCAAAACCATATTGGGGAGTTTGGCTACTCGATGTGAGTGGTTCAATGGGAGGTTCAAGGATAAAAAAGGCTAAAGAATCACTGATTGAACAAGTAAAAAGTTTGCCTTTGGAAACCGGTTTTAATCTTGTGATTTTTGAGTCATCTATAAAGACCATTATCAAAAATGAATCTATAACTATGAAATCCAGACAAAAAATAATTGATCATATCAAAAAAATACGCGCAAGTGGAGGCACCGCTTTATTCGCAGCTTTGAAACATGGAATAAAAATGATGAAAAATTATAATGGAAATCTAACAAAGAAAATTATTCTGATTACTGATGGTGAACCAGGGGACGTTACTGTAAAATTAGGAGACAAAGATGACAAAAATTATAATAAGTATTTCATGCTTGCACGTGAAGCCCTTGAATATAGAGCTTCAATTGATACTGTAGGAGCATTGGGGGATCATAACGTGTATCTTCTTTATGAAATAGCAAAGCAAAGCACAGGAAAATATATTTTTGCAGAAGATGCAGATGAATTGAAAACAAAAATGGTAATTGCAAGCGAGCAGGCAACGAAAATTGTTTTCTCTTCACCAAGTATTACAATTATTCCGATGACGGGTCAAATTGAAGTTGATGATGCAGTTCAATATAAACCAACTATAATAAGAATGCCATTTGAAAAAATTAGAGGAAAATTCAAAGAATATCGTTATAAAACTTTTTTGCGAGCTTTTGAAGCTGGTGACACGTATCAAATTATACTCAAATTAAGGCAAAATCTTGATGGTGATAAACTTAAACTTGAAGAAAATAACGCTCTTCTTAAAATTCAATTCGATTTTGACAAGAGTATGCAAGAAACCAAGGAAATTGTAGTTAAATTTAGTGATGATAGCTCAAACCACAGAATAAATCCTCAGATTAATAAGCAATATGCAAATCTCTTTTCTCAAGCTGAAGAAATAACCGAACAAACAATCAAAAATGACGCGTCGGCAACGCAAAGAATTCAAGGCGATGAAACAAAGAAAATATCAGATTAAAAATTATTACACAATTTATTCATATTTTTGATTTTTATTTTTATTTTACGATAATATTTTTAATTTAAATTAGAACAAACATTCAAATAAAAATAGAATTCTTTATTTCAATAAGCAGAATCTTTAAAATTTTTTACGATAGAATTCTTTTGATTAAAAGATGCGAAGAAATGATTTTTTCATTTTTAGGATCTTTTTCCATAAATTACTTAGAGTAAATAAAAGGAATCATAAGGAACACAAACAAAATATAAAACTATTCAAAGTAAGTCCATTACTTCTTTTAGTTTTAAGTGGTGTAATTATAATGACCAATTTTCCACAAAAAAATAATATTATAGGGGAAACTCAAGCGATTTTTCCTGAATCTTCGGATATAGTATTTTTAGATAGCATGCGTGAAAATCAAACACTAAAATATCAAACTAATTACGAGAAAACTTCAGGTACATGTTCAACAAACACTGTATATGATGAGAATGATATTGATAGTCTATGGTATACTGAATTAAATACAACACAAAATATAGTCTATGATTCGATTAACGATGAACTAAATGTTAAAGAAACATATGAATCTAGTGATTATACATATATAATTACATCATCAAGTAATGTTCCAATTGATCAAACATCAAAATACCCATTTGAAAATGGATGGCAACACAATTACCCAATAAATTACGCAGTAATAACATTGAATGCTCAAGAAGTTACATTTTTAGTTGTTAACAATATTTATCAGGTCGTTTTAGATTTTCAATTTTTGAAAAATGCGAATTTAATTTATGATGATATTACAATTCCTACAAAAGTATTCAATGCAACTAGTAATTTTCAAGCAAATTTTGATGATGGATGAGATGCAACATATTACCAATCGACATATGAAGGAACATATTATTTCCACGAAACTAGCGGGTTACTTATTCGAGTAGAAACTGTATGGCATCTGGTTAAAGAAGGAGATGCTACTATATGGCAACATTGGAACATAGAAAAAAATCTCCTTTCTATAAATGGTGAAGCTTTGAATTATACATATGAAAAAAAAACTATTGATTTCAATTCACAGTATGATTGGTTAGTGCCGGTTTCAATTGTAGGTATTGTTAGTGTCGGTGTGTTAGTTGTAATTCTTGGAAAAAAATCTAGAAAAGTGTAGAAAAATAAAACATCCATGCTAATGATGGAAGAATAAAAACTTCGATTCTTCTGGAGGACGTGTAGCAGCACGGAATGGATTTCTTTTTTTTCCTTTTATTTATAGAAAAGATTGCAAGAATGGAATTCTAAAGCTCTTTTTCTAACTTTCTATTTTTTTCAAAACATCATGATTTATGATTCTTGGTTTAAAAATAGAAGAGAAAAAACAAAAATTAATCCCCGTACCTAATAAGGTATCGAATAGTAGAAATGGAAAGAAAATAAATCAAAAAAAAGAATCAAAGAAAGTCACTAAGTGAGTTTAAATAAAAACCGACGAAATCTCGACGAATTTAGTTTTTTTATTTTTCGAACATTCGAGAAATAATCCTCTCTCGGTGAATGCGCCCCTCTTTTCGTTTGTTCGCACCAGATAAATTGGTAATATAA
>JAUWMK010000116.1 GCA_030613185.1 Promethearchaeum sp. | reverse complement strand
ATAATAATAGCGGCCAGAGAAGAGATGGTAAGAACGAATATCTCCGGATTTCAAGTTTAAATTTAATATTGGGCCACCTCTATTTCCGGTGATATCTTCGATCTGTTTTGTGATCCATTTTCCATCCAGATTTTTGAACCGAACTTCGTAGTGTTCTAGCGGCATTTTTCCCAACTTCAAAGATTTTCCATGTTATGTAATATTATAAAAAAATAAAAAAATCCGAGTATTTAAATGAATCGAGTCCTTCGGCATAGTTAAATTGAAAGAAAAGAAATTAAGTGGCTTGGCCAAATCGAACTAACCATTTTAATTCATATAGATATTGGAGTAAAGATTTCAGATCATCATAATCATATTTTCTCCCAGGCTCGAAAAATCTGAGCAGCGATATTTCATTGAGTTGACCCAAGAAACCCTCTCCAAACCCGCTCATTTCAGAAAATACAATATCGGGACCGGTATAATCAGGATCCCAAGATGCAGGATCAAACCACGTATAAGAATCATATGCAAACATTCCGGGTTGCCACACAATATCTGGGTAATGTGCATTCATATAAGGACCCCAATCTTCAGGAGTAAACATGAGATGGATTTGACCACTTGTAGATGCAAGGTGACCGTAAAGCATTTCAAATGCGAAGTGAGACCAATGTGTGGTCGGTGAAGCCGTAGTCCCGTAGTATGTTGTGGAATCCTCCAAATCATCATACCACGAATTGACGGCAATTTTATCCCATATGGCATTTCCCGTGTCTCCGGTTATCCAATCTATTCCGTATGCTTCTACGATCATTTGAGCCTCCAGATGTGCCGGTTCATGCCCTACCGCTTCTTTTTGTTCCAATCCCAATCTTTCAGTGAAACTTGAGATATAGGTTCCGTCAAGATCCGTGCTGAAATCTATTTGGCGAATATAGTTGATAAATTCTTTAAGACTGTTGAACTGCATTCCTTGCTCCGCTGCCATTAGGCGTGCCCGATCAAACAGTGCTCGTTCATCATGATCCATAATTACGCTAAATTGCCCGTCAATGCTGGCGGCACCTAGAACATCTCCTGGATTACCATAAGATATTATTTTTTTGTAATAATCAGCGTATGTCACTATGGAATTAAGTCCGGATCCATCAGATTCAAAAATCATTGCCAAAGCGTAACCTCTGGGATGTTTTCCGTCTCCCCTTTTTAGAATTTACTTATATCAGAATAATGACTGATTTTCCCCGTAATGCTTCTATTTATGATCTTATTGGATTGGGAGGAACTTTTGATCAGTTTCATTTAGGACATGCAGAACTTATTAAAACTGCATTCAAATTTGGGAAACATGTAGCAATAGGGTTAACAACTGAAAGATTAACCGAAAATAAAATATTTAAGGAAAAAATTCAATCATATGTTCAAAGAGAGAACAACTTAAAACAATTTATTCACGATAAAATTGGTGTTTCAGAGCAATACTACTCGATAATTCCATTAAATGATCTTTTTGGCCCCGCAATTACCGATAAAAATCTTCAAGCCCATATAAGTAGCATGGAAACTTATAAAATTGCAATAAAAATTAATGAAATCCGAATAAAAAATGGATTACAACCTATGGTTTTAATTATTATTCCCATTATTCTGAACAAATTTGGAAAGAAATTTAGTTCGAGTGAATTACGCAAGAATTTGTAAAAAAAAAAGCAATTATTAAAATGATTTTGTCATTAGATTTTGATGTTTCGAGATTTTAAAAAATTTGAAATTTAATGAGATTTTGTTATCTTTGAAATTTAAATATAGGTGATTTATATAAATCAAAAATTATCAATAAAAAATGAGCATTATAAGATTCTTAAAAAACTACAGAAAATAAATAAACCAATCGAAGCCCGGACATTAAGCGAAAAATTAAAAATTCCTTATGAGAAATTGATGTCGGGGGCAATATTTTCACTTGAACAAGTTGGTTTGGCTAAATTTCAAGAAGAAGAAGTGGAAGTTATAACATTAACTAAGGAAGCAAAGAGTTATCTTGATTCTGGTCTCCCAGAACGCCAAATCTATGATGTTTTAACACAAAATGATCGAAAAGAAGTCAAATTGCTGGATTTTTCTAAAGAAATTGAACAGGAATTAAACTTTTCAAAGAGATTATTTTTTGTTGGGATTTCAAAGATGAAGAAGAATAGATGGATAATGTCTTCTAAAGCTATGGGTTATGAACAAATTTTTATTAATAATGAATCACCAGAAAAAACTGAAGAAGAACAAGTTTTAGATTTATTTAAAGACAGCAATTCAGATTCATTATCGGAAATACCAAAAAAATTACAACAGGCAGTAAATTCAATTTACAACCGCAAATTAGTCACGAAAGACAAAAAAATACTACGGTTAGTCGAATTGACCCCAAATGGTAAGAAAATTACAGAAGAAGAACTTCAATTAATTGATGATGAAATAAAACTTATTTCAAGCGAGATGTTAAAGGATGGATCTTGGAAGGAAAAACTTCCAAATCTAAAGAATTATGAAGTAAATGCTTTAGGGCCAAATATAGCTGCAGGAAAATACCATCCCTTAACTGTAATAATAAATGAAGTCCGTGAAGTATTTCATTCGATGGGTTTCGAGGAAATTAAAGGAACAATTGTTGAAGAAGCATTCTATAATTTCGATTGTTTATACCAACCACAAGATCACCCAGCTCGTGAAATGCACGATACATTTTATTTAAAAAATCCAGCTGTGGGAAAATTACCAAAGAAAAAAGTTATTGAAACCATTAAAAATACACATGAAAATGGAGGAAATACTGGCTCAACTGGCTGGGGTTATAAATGGTCTGAAGAGATTGCAAAAAAAATATTACTTAGAACTCACACCACTGCGACCACCATCAGGCGCCTGTCTCACATTACGAAAAAATCGAAACTTCCCATGAAAGTTTTCTGCGTAGATAGAGTATTTAGAAATGAGAGTGAAGATAGAACACATCTTGCACAATTCATGCAAATTGATGGAATTGTTATTGGGGAAAATCTGTCATTATCCGATTTAATAGGTCAATTAGTTGAATTTTATAAAAGGATGGGATTTGAAAAGGTAGTTACTCGTCCTGGATTTTTCCCATATACAGAACCTTCAATGGAAGTATCTGTATATTCAAAAAAACTTGGTGCTTGGCTAGAAATGGGAGGAAGTGGTATATTCAGACCCGAAGTTACCTATGCATGGGGAATACGAGACCCTGTAAGAGTATTAGCATGGGGATTAGGATTGGAAAGATTAGCACAGATAAAACTGAAGCTTGGAGACATTAGACACCTATATCAAAGCCCCATTTCTTGGTTACGGGAGGCTTCATATTAAAATGCCATCATTAACTTTAAAATTGGATCGATTGGAAAAACTTGTTGGAAAAGAATTGAAAATCGATGATTTAGAATACGATTTGCAGTGGATTGGATTGGATGTTGATGATGTAAATAAGGAAGAAAATGAGATTAAAATCGAATATGATCCTAACCGCCCGGATTATTCTAGTCCAGAAGGAATTGCACGGAATCTCAAAGGATATTATGAAATAGAAATTGGATTACCTGAATTTCAAATTAATGAAGGAACTGAAAAAATTAACGTAGATCCAAAGGTTCGAAAGATAAGACCTTTTGTTGTTGGGGCTATTGTCCGTAATATTGATTTAGATGAAGATCAAGTAGGAACTTTAATGAATATTCAAGAAGCTTTACATTGGGCCTTAGGAAGAGATAGAATGAAGGTTGCAATCGGAATACATGATTACGATCAAGTAAAAGGCCCATATATTTATACAACAGTTAAACCCGACGGAGTTAAGTTCAGACCATTACACATGGAGGCATATGAAATGACTCCAAAAGAAATTTTAGAAGAGCACGAAATGGGAATAAGATATGCACATTTATTAAAAGATGCAGAAGAATACCCAATTATTTATGATGCTGAAGGTAAAGTCGTGTCGCTTCCGCCGATAATTAATGGTGTACATACCACAGTAACTGACAAAACTAAAAACCTTCTTTTAGATCTAACAGGAACTGATTTTAAAGCTGTTAATTACTCATTAAATATCATTGCATCCACTTTTGCAGACATGGGAGCAAAGGTCGAAACTTTAAACGTTATTTATGATGACAAACCAGATGAGATATTGAAAGTTCCTGATTTCAAGCCTCAAACGATGCAAGTGCATTTAGATTACATCAATTCATATTTGGGATTAAAATTATCCGCTAATGATATAATTAAATGCTTGAATAAAGTTCGCTTAAATGCTTCTAAAACAAAAAATAAGAATATACTAAATGTGAAAATTCCAGCGTACCGTTGTGACTTCATGCATGAAGTGGACATAGTTGAAGAAGTAGCAATTGGATACGGTTATCAAAATTTAATCCCAGTAGTTAAGGAAGGAGGATTTGGGAAATATCATCATGCCGAAGTGTTTGCTAATAAAGCACGCGATATTATGATTGGGGCTGGATGCCTTGAAATGGTAAATAGCACTCTATCATCCCAGAAAGATTATGAGAAACTGGGGCTTGATTTTAATGAAAAAGAACAAATTGTGCTTTTAAATCCTGTTTCAGAACTATTTAATACTACGCGTGCAAATTTACTTATTGGTTTAATGAAAAATCTTTCGTTTAACCGTTCAGCTGAAAAACCATTCCGATTATTTGAAGTAGGTGACATTCTTCTACTGGATAAGAATAGAGATGTTGGAGCAAGGAGGGAATTACACTTAGGGGTGATTACTCTTTCAGAATCAAGCGATTTTTCAGAAATTAAATCACTTCTTGATCATTATTTTAGAACCTTGGGAATATTAAATGATGTGATTATAAAACCTATCTCCAATCCAACTTTTATAGAAGGCCGAACTGGAGAGATTTATTACAAGAAAAAGAAAATAGGCATAATTGGTGAGATATATCCCCAAGTAATTATTAATTTCGGGCTTAATTATCCAGTAGCTGCGTTTGAAATCAATTTAATGCCGTTCTTTAAGGACCAAGAAGAATAAAACCTAACAAAAAAGGAGCAAAAAAACTATAAATTCAATTTTTTTTTTATATACAATATTATTTCGGAATTTCCCTTTATCCCCAAATCTAATAGCTGATTCAATTCATCTCGGGTAAAGTTTTTACCTTCAGCGGTTCCTTGAACTTCTATGAATTTACCATCTTCTGAACTAATAATATTCATGTCAACTTCGGCTTGGCTATCTTCTATATATGGGAGATCCAACATTGGAATTCCTTTAACAATTCCCACAGAGATAGCAGCTATGACGTTGAATGAAGGCATTTTTAAAATAATTCCATTTTCAACCGCTTTTTGTATTCCATCATAAGCAGCGACAAAAGCACCAACTATTGAAGCGCATCTAGTACCGCCATCTGCTTGAATTACATCAGCATCAATTTTAATAGATACTTCTCCAATAGCATCGATATCAAATGCAGCACGAATCGACCTTCCAATTAAGCGTTGAATTTCCATACTTCTACCCGGAATTCTGCGATTTCTATCCCTATTACGCCTTCTATCCGTTGCCCTTGGAAGCATATCGTATTCTGCGGTAATCCAGCCTTTTCCAGAGTTCTTTAAAAATCTTGGAACCGAATCCTCCACACTGGCAGTTACAATTACTTTAGTTTCGCCTATTTCCACGAGAACACTACCTTCTGGCCATTTTAGGTAATTTCGTGTAATATTCAATGGTCTTATTTCGTCAAATTTTCTCCCATCTTCTCTAACTGATATTTCGCTCATATTAATGCATTTGATTTAATTATTAATAACGTTAAGGAAAAATGGTTTAAGATTTTTTACTTTTGAATTTTTTTACTAACTTCGATGATTACCTTCCAAATCTTGTTGATATCCTCTTTACTAATTATTTTACTTTGATTTTTTATATTTTGAAAAACAAATTTTTCACGTTCTTCTTGAATTACGGCAATTTTTTTCTTCTTTTTTAATTCTCCTATTAATTTTGATATCGTAGCGCGCTCGTTTATTAAAATAATAAGTTTGTTATCAATTACATCGATTTTTCTTCTTAATTCTTCGATTTCTTCCATTTTTTATATCACCTACATAATGTTTATTGCAAGGAAAAATAAATGTTATTTGTGGGAATTGAAGTTTCTGAATTAGATTTAATAAAAATTGTGAGAAAAGATCCTTCAGTAGTTAAATTATATTCTATGGATTCTAATACTGAAATTTATATCAAAAAATTGAGTCTGGAAGCTATTCAACTTATAGAGAAAGAATTTCCTAATTTTCTACCTTCAAATTTACAAAGTGCTTTTAGTGTTAATGTAAGTTCAAGTCATATGATGTCTTCTTCAGGTTATAAAAAAATACGATTCTATATTTCCGTAAAAGGAGAAATACTTAAGAGAATTGAGAATTAATTTTAATCAATTGTAGAAAATTTCTCCGCCAATCGAGACTTCTATTTTTAAGACTTAGAATAATATATATTTATTATAAGATCAGAGTTAAAGATCAGAGTTGATAACAAAATGGACTCATATAAATTATCGATCGAAAGCTTACTTGAAGAATTGAAAACGAGCAAGGAAGGTTTAACAAACGAGCAGGCCCAAAACATTCGAATAACAAAGGGCGATAACATTTTACCTAAAAAAAAGATCAATTTTTATCAGAAATACATTAAACCAACCTTCAATTTAATGATAATAATCTTACTTCTAGCTGCCTTTGCCCAATTATATATGGCTTATACTCAAGGAACAGCTGTAGATTTCGTTAGCCCAATTATAATTCTTGTAATTTTAGGCATTAATATTCTTATTGCTATGATTCAGCAACGCAAAGTGGAAAAAACTCTTGAAGCTTTAGAGCGATTAACATCATTCAAAGCTTCAGTTTTACGAAATGGGGCAATGGCAGAGATTGAGCCTAAAGATATAGTTCCAGGGGATATATTAGTATTAAAACAAGGAGATGCCATAGCAGCAGATTGTAGGTTGATTCAAGAAAATGATATTTCAATTAATGAATCAAATCTCACTGGGGAACCGACATCAGTTGAAAAAACAACAGAAATAATTGAGGGATCTAACTTACAAATTCAAGATCAAAAAAATATGTTGTTTAGTTCAACATTTGTTACTTCAGGAAATGGTCTGGCGGTTGTTACTGCAACAGGAACAGATACTAAAATTGGAATAATCTCAAAAGGAATAGCCCAAAAAGAAAACAGAGAGATACCCTTAAATAAAGCAATGAATAAAATGTCTACCATTTTTGGTCTGGTCGTCATAGGAATCATCATTTTAATTTTTATTTATCGTTATTTTATTGTCCATATTGTTGATATCCAAGGAGAAGTGCGATGGTTAATTAGTTTGGCAGTAAATGCAATACCTTTTAATTTTCCAATTATTACTACTATTATTTTATTAACTGGGGCTTTAAAACTTGGTAAAAAACAAGCAATTGTCCGAAATTTAAGTGCAATCGAAACAATGGGAAGATTAAATTTTATCTGCTCAGATAAAACAGGAACCCTAACGCAAAATCAGATGACGGTTCAGAAAATATACCTTGATAATAAAATTTTAGATGTAACCGGAGTTGGTTATAAAAATAACGGAGATATATTATATAACGGTCAAGAATATAATCCAGAACAAAATAGTAATTTAAAGAGCCTTGTTATTAATGGAATGGTTAATAATAATGCTGAATTTCGTGAAGAGACAATTTCACTTAAGAAAGGTTCAACTCAGATAATAAAAGTTATGGGTATGCCTACAGAAGGTGCATTACTAACACTTGGGCAAAAAGCAGGATTTGATTATTCTAAGATAAGATCTACATATGAAATTATAAAGGAATTTAGTTTCACCTCAGAAAGAAAAATTATGTCTAAAATTGTAAAAAACGAAGACAATTACTTACTTCTAGCCAAGGGAGCACCTGAAAAAATACCAAAAATATGTGATTATATACTTTTAGAAAATAATCTTATACCCATTACGGAAGAATTAAAATATGATATAATTCAAAAAATGGAAGATTTTGCCAGTAAAGGTTATCGAACTTTAGGTTTTGCACAAAAATCTCTAACATCAGATATAATTACAAATATTAAAAATTTAACAAATAAAGAAATTGAAAATCATTTAGTTTTTATTGGATTTGTTGCAATTTTAGACCCACCTCGTAGTGATGTTAAAAAAGCTATTGGAATTTGTCAAGATGCAGGAATCAACGTTGCTATGATTACAGGAGACCATTCTCTAACTGCAAAATCAATTGCGAAAGATTTGAATATTTTTAAATTGGGTGATTATTCTGTTAGCGGACAGGAAATTAAAACCTTAACCTCCGATAAAATCGCACAAACGAGAGTTTTTTCTCGAGTTGCACCTGAAGATAAAGAAACAATCGTAAAAGCACTTCAACAGGAAGGATACATAGTTGCTATGACAGGTGATGGTGTTAATGATGCTCTTGCTTTAGAAAATGCAGACGTAGGTATTGCTATGGGGATCTCTGGAACTGATGTGGCAAAAAATGCAGCAGATCTGATCTTAACTGATGATAGCTTTTCAACCATTGAAACTGCAATTTTCCACGGTCGAGGGCTTTTTAATAATATTCGAGCAAATATTGTATTTTTACTAGTATGTCTCTTTAGCGAAGTAGTTATTTTAGCCACAGTTTTCATATTCTTAAATCATCAAATATTTAATCCACTCCAACTTGTAGTTTTATATAGTTCTATTCACTTTTTTCCACCCTTTGGACTGATGTTTGATTCATATGATGAAAGAATCATGAAAGACCCTCCTAAAGATCCAAAAGAGCCGTTAATTAATAAGAAATACCTGCTAATGATGATTCTTCAAATTACTACTATTGCGATAGTGATTATTACGCTTTGGTTAATGGTATTTCATGGAAAGATCCCTCTTTATGTTGAGAATTTTATAGAACCAAGATTTGTTAATCCTTGGACTGGTAATGAAAACATTGGTTATATTTTTGAGCATAAATTCTATATCCTTTCAACTGGTGAAAATATGGATATAGATAAACTGATAGAATGGAAAGCTCAGACTTTATGCTTTGTAACCTTGATCTTTTCAGAAATATGGATGGCTTTTGAAGCAAGATCTATTAAAAGAGGTATATTCAAAGGATCTAAAAATATCGCTTTGTTTATTTTATTAGCATTAGTGTTAGGAATTCTTTTCTTAATTACAATCTGGGATGTAGCTCAAATGTATCTTGTGATTATAACATTATCTCCGTGGGATTGGTTAATTGCATTTGGTGCATCTTTAATAGTTCTTATTGTAAGCGAAATTTACAAGAAAGTTTAGTAGATTTTCCATTTTTTTTATTTTCTTATTTTAAAGTAGAGGTAAATTAATTAGCCAGAATTTTATTAAATTATTAGATATGACTGAACCTTTTAGAAATTCATCATTTTCCATTGAAGATTCAATTCTAAATAAGGATTTTAGTCAAGAAAGTTTCTCAAAAATTAAAGATGAAATGAGGCAATTAATAAAAAATCCAAAGAGAAATTATTATTCAGTATCTAAAACATTAGAAGAAATCGCTCTTCTTTTAGTTAATGAAAATAGGGAAATTAGGAAAGAAACGGTTAATTTTTTTGAAAATCTTGATCCTGAACGATTTAAATTGCATACTACTGAGGGGAATATTATTGCGCTCTTACCAGAATATCTTAAACTAAAAGTACTTGAAGAACTTCTAAACAAAGTGCAAATTCCCGATGGAGATATTAAATACAAAATATTTGGAATATTTTGGTTGGGAATACTTGTATATAAGCCTGCTTTTTCATATTTAATTCAATGTTTATCATACACCAATAAAAGAGTTGTAAGATCAGCTATTGTAGCTTTAGGAATCTTCGGAGATACAAATGCAATTGAATATTTAACCCCTTTTCTATATGAAATAAAAAATATTCAAATTAGAAATAAAGCTATTGAGTCCATTGGAACATTTGGAAATGATGGCTTGTCAGCTTTAATACATCAGCTATTTTTAAAGGGAAATGTTAATGCACCCTTCTTAGAATCCCATATTATGACCTTTGGGGGAAGAATAATGAATTTTCTCTCGATGGAAATAGAAAATGAATTTGACCATCGTCGTAAAAAACTATTAATTGGATTTTTAAGAAAGGTTAGTGAACAATATCAAGTAGAAATATCCCAAAATTTTAAGATACTTCTTTAATTTGAAAATTTGATAGAAAAATGGCTAATACTAATCCAAAATTAAAGAAGGAAAATCTTTTATCTGTCTTCATGATTTTTTGCTTTATTATTGGATTTGTGATTTTTGCGTTTAAACAGTATTATTCATTGTATTTTATGATATGTTCTCAATTATATTTCATTATTTTTGGTTCAATTAATCTCTTCTACACTATTAAGTCTCGAAAAAATAAAAAACCAATGTCTGTGTATATAATAAACGAAATACTTGTTGCAATTGGGTTTTTTGTCTTAGCGATCATATTTCCCTTTCTATTTAATTTTGTAGAGGTTTCAATACGCCAAATGCTATATTTCCATCTTTGGGACTCTTTAACAGTACATATTTTTTGTTGGAAGATTTATCTCTATTTTGCAAAAAGAAATAATAAAAAAAATAACAGAGAAATGAATTATAACCAGTGGAAAGAGCATTTTTTAGAAAGATATTCTGGAATTAGTGAATTTAAAAAGGATACAAAAAGGAAATTAACACATTTTTATCCTGCTTTAGTAATTATCGGATTCTATTTTTTAGGAAATGCTTTAGAATCATTTACAACCATATACGGGATTAATTCTCTAACTTTTAGTAAGTATTGGCAACTTGCAATCGCGATTCATTTCTTATGGATGATGAATATTGCAGATCTATTTCGTTTAAATAGTTTTAAGAAATTAGGTAAATTTGCATTACGTTGGTTTGATGATTCACTTCGTCCCAGTGAATTGGAAACTTTTGCTCAAGGCTCAATTATGATTTTATCATGGATCCCATTTTTCTTAACAGATATCCAAATTTTATTGGCAATAGTATTGATTAGTTCTATTGGTGATGGAGTAACAAGCATCATTGGCATAAAATTTGGCAAGATATCAATAAAAGGAACAAAAAAGAAATGGGAAGGAACAATTGCAGGAATGATTACCACCTATTTAATAGTAATTATCATAAATTTAATTTTACCATTTCAAGGATTACAGGGTATTGAAATATATATAATCGCTTTATTTACAGCAATAGGTTTTGGATTAGTGGACATTTTTGGAAGAAAAATTACTGATAACTTCTTAAATCCAGTAGTCACTGGTTCAATAATTTGGATTTTACTTTTAATTTTTCAATTTTTTTAATAATTTTGCAGCAGCAATTTTTTCAGATTGTTTTTTTGTTGTAGCAACCCCTTGTGTAAAGATTGATGATTGTTCAGGTAATTGAATTGAATATTGAGATGTAAAAACCTTTTGATGAGGAGGTCCTTGTTCACCAATGAGTCTTACAGAGCATTTCGGAAGGTCATTTTTTAAAATGTATTCACTTAATTGATTTTTTGGATTATTTTGGTTCTTATTTGCTAAATTTGGGATGAAATTTCGGTTTTTTATGTCTTTGAGAATATTTTTAAACAAAAACTCAAAAGATTGTTTGCAGATATCATAAGCATTTAACCCTATTTTCTGATTATATTTAAAAATTGCACCATAAATAGCTTCTAAGGTATCAGCTAATTGTTTTTCATTAATAGATACACCTTCTCCAGTCAAAATTATTGAATTTAATCCAATACTTGTACCTAATTTACCTAAAACCAAATTGGAGACAATTTCACTACGCAATTGAGTATAGATCCCTTCATTACCTTGAAAATTGTTATATAACCAATCAAACGAAAGTAAATCTAAAACACTATCCCCCAAAGCTTCTAATCTCTCATTAGAAGAATGAGTAGGATCAATAATATGGTAAGAATCATGAGTTGTTGCAATTTCTAGCCATTCTACTGTCAGTTGTAATTTATATTTTTCAATAAAATCTTTTAATTTTTCCTTTCTATTGAGTTTCATTTGAAAGCCTCTTTAAATAAATACCTAAATACTTTAAATTAGAGATGTCCATTATTATTATAAATTTTTGTTTTTGATTTTTTCTAACATTGAAACCCGATGATAACTAATGACCACTATCAATGAAATAGAAGACT
>JAUWMK010000209.1 GCA_030613185.1 Promethearchaeum sp. | reverse complement strand
GTTTTCCTTTATCTGTTATGAGTAATTCCATTAACTTTAAATCATTAGCGATTTTACGGAATTCTTTAGCAGATTGTGCAATATCCAAAGCATGAAAAGAATATAAAGCATCTTTTAAGGTTTCATCTAGTTCGTGTTGTTGTAATGAGATTATTTTTTCAAATTCAGGAACCAAAGCTTTTTCTGATTTTTCTTCATCTGATAAATCTTTATCAATATGAAACTTAGGCTTTTGTATGGGTGTCATTTTTCTCCTGATTTAAGTTTTTTTTTAAGTTTATATAAAAATTCGAAGGCTTGAATTGGTGTCATGTTGTCCAAATCGGCAGAACGCAGCGTAATTACTAGATCGGAATCATTATATCTTTTAATTGGAAAAAGGCTTGTTTGAACGATTTTTTTGGATTTTTTAGCCTTAGGAGTGGTTTTAGGGGTAAGACTGGGAATTAATTTTTCACTTCCATTCAAATATCCATCTATAAGACTAAAAGCCCTCTCTGTTACAGATTTTGGTAATCCAGCCATCATAGCCACATGGATCCCGTAACTCTTATCAGTACCACCATCAGTTAATTGACGTAAAAAGATTAATTTCTTTGTATCGGGTTTTTCAATGATTTTAAAGTGATAATTATGTACTTTGGGCATTTTCAAATTAATTAGTTGGTGAAAATGTGTTGAAAAAAGAGTTTTTACTCCAAAATTATGAAGATATTCAATAACTGCTTGTGCTATTGACCTCCCATCAGCAGTCCCCGTTCCTCTTCCCAATTCATCAATAATAATTAGGCTTCGATCTGTTGTATAATTAATAATCTGTGACATCTCGGTCATTTCTAACATAAAAGTACTTTGTCCTCTAACAAGATCGTCGGATGCTCCTATGCGGGTAAAAATTCGATCAACAATACCAATTTCAGCAGAAATTGCTGGAACATAACATCCAATTTGGGCAAAAAGAACGATTAATGCAGTTTGTCTTAAATATGTTGATTTCCCACTCCAATTAGGTCCGGTAATGATGAGAATTTGCTCCAAATCGTTATCCATAAGGGTATCATTGGGAATAAATTGTTCTTTCTTATTAACTTGCTCAACCACTGGATGTCTTCCTTGTTTAATAATGATTCTTTTGTGATTTTTGATTATTGGTTTGCAATAGTTATTGAATTGTGCAATTTCGGCAAAATTAGATAATGCATCAAGTTCACCTATAATTTCTGCATTTTTTTGGATAGGGACAGTAAATTTCTGGATTTCCTCACGGATTTCCTGAAAGATTTTATATTCTAAATCCATTAGATTTTCATCAGCGGATAGAATTTTGGTTTCCATTTCTTTTAATCGTTCAGTTTCGTAGCGAACACCGTTTTTTATTGTTTGCCGTTGAATGTAATCTGCTGGCACTGAAATGCTTTTGAGTGCATTATTTGTGATTTGAATGAAATAGCCAAGAACTCGATTATAGGAGATTTTTAATCCTGTAGAAAGCTTTAATTTTCTTTTTTCCCCTTCTTCAAATTTTAAAATCCAATTTTTACCGTTATTAAGGATATCGCGATATTCGTCAACTTGAGGATTGTATCCATCTTTGATAATTCCGCCTTCAGTAATTGTAACAGGTGGTAGTTCATGAATAGATTTTTCAATAAGGTCAATAACATTCTGGAAGTCTTTTAGCTCTGATATTAAAGGTAAAATTAATGGATCCTTGATATCAGCAAAAATATGCTTTATATGATTAATTATTTCTAAACACCGTTTGGTATTCAGCAAATTTCGCGCGTTAACAGTACTTGAATAGTTAATTCGCGAGATAAGACGAGCCAAATCCCCCATTTGGCCCAAATAATTCCTTATATCTGATCGAATTTCATAATTTTTAATTAAAAAATCTACGATATCCAATCTTCTATCAATTTCCTTTTTTATAATCAATGGTTGAACGATCCAATTTTTCAACAATCTTGTTCCCATAGGGGTTTTAGTTTCATTTAATATGCCAAAAATTGAACCAAATGAACCACCATCATTTTGATTGCATAATAACTCGAGATTTTTCTGCGTATTTACATCTAAAAACATAAAAGAATCCTCATGGAAATAGCGAATCCGCTTAATATTACCTAAGGATTCTTCTTTCTGGTTTTCTTTTATAAATGATAACAAAGCACCTGCAGCAGATATTGCTAATGTCCGATCTCCTAAATCAAAACCATTTAAAGATTCAACTTCAAATTGTTTTTGTAAAGTTTCATATGCATTTTTGAAAATAAATGAAAATTGTGTGTGTTCCTTAATAATCATGCTTGAACTTTCCCTTAATTTATCCATAAAAGAAAAATCCGCTAATAAATCTTGTGGAAGAATGCATTCAACTGGATAATTTTTAGCAACAAAGGAAAGGAGATTTAGAATTGCTTGTTTTCCAAAAAACTCTGCCGCAATAAAATCAGCACTTGATATATCGATTATTGCAACACCATAATTTTTTTTATCTCTAAATATTGAACAGATGTAATTTGCAGAATTACTATCCAAAAGATTGTCATCAACTATGGTTCCGGGGCTTAAGACCCTTACAACTCCACGTTTTACTATTCTTCCTATGGCTTTTTTTGGATCTTCTAGTTGCTCTACAATAATAATTGTCTGTCCTTGTTTTACAAGAGTTTTAAAATGTTGGGTTGCTTTATGTGGAATTCCTGCAAGAGGGTGTCGACTTGGTCCAGATCCTCTTTTAGTTAATGTTAATCCCAATAATTTAGAGACATTTATCGCATCATCGTAAAAAAATTCATAAAAATCACCCATCCTATAAGCAAGAAGAAATTCTGGAGGGTATTGTTTACGGACGGAGTACCAATGTTTCATCATTTCTGGCATTTTGCCAGATCTATATAATTCTTCTGCGCCTAAAGTAATGTCTTCTTCTTTTTCTGATATAGTTATATGAATCAACCCAATAAGGATATATAAACTATGTAAATGAACAAAATAAAAAAAAGTCCCTATTGATAAATTAATAAATTTCATATCTGCACTTAAAACGAAGAAATTCTAATATAGAAATTAGATATGTCTAATTTTTTCAAGAAATTCGCTAGCTCGTTTTTGCCGCTTTTTTAAATTCCTTCTTTTAAAGATACTTAGTTTTGAAGGATCTTGTTGTAATAGTTTATGGGCTTCAAATTTTAAATCTTCAAGCTTATTTAATTCAATTAGTTGGTATTCAGCCATGGTATACTGTTCAGGGGGCATTTCGTTCAATCGCCACTTAACAAAACTCTCAGAAGATTCTTTGATCGAAGGAAAATCTTTGGTTTTTCGCTCTTCAACTTCATATGCATAAAAAATAGGAATGATATCTTCCAAAACAACATCATCTAAAAGAGTATCAAAGGAATTCACAAATTTTAAAAAAGCATCAAATACACTTGAATCATCAATTTTTTTATTTTTCCCCTTTTCTTTCCCTTCTTTGATACTAGAATGAGTTTTTATAATAGTCAAATGATCTTTTAAGGGTAAAACGATTGTCCTTGAAATACGTGGTTTCAAATGATATTTAAATTCAATGGAAGTCTCTTTTTCAACATTAGGGATATACCATGAATGTTCCAAACCATTTTTCATCGTTCTATTATTGGATTCTACTTCTGGGGTTTTTCCATTTAGAGTTATCTCAGATATTTCGTAATTATAAGGAATAATATCTTGAATAAACGCTTCCTCAATAGGATCTTCAGAAGGGTTTTCGATTGTATTGATCACAATGTATCCCATGGATCTAAAATCTTCAGGATTTTCAAAATTAATATCAATATCAATCTCTCGGTGAAACTCTGTGGCTTTTCCAGATTTGTGATGGATTGCAGATTTACTTTTTATAGATTCCTTAACTTCTACAGCATGATCTTCAAGAACTTGATTGGCTAGATCTTCCATGTTTATTAAATCGACATCAATATTTCCAATCAAATCTTCAATTGGAATATTTTCGATTTCTGGTGCGACATTTTCTTCAACATTGATGATTTCCTTAAGTTCTCCAATCATTAGTTGAACAGATTTATATTCTTCATCCTCCTTTAAATGTGAATTCTCTAAATTTTGTTCACATTCAAGCAAATATCTACAATAATTTTCACTTAATTGCGGTTTACCAAGTTCTTTAGCGATCTTAATTATTGTTTTGCAGTTTATTATAGTTGAAAGTATATGATTTTTTCCCTTCTCTTCTAAAAATAACTGAAATAATTCAGAAAGAAGTTGTTCCTTTTCAGAATGGGCAATGGACTCATTATTTTCGGCTTTTTCGATTTGAATTAATTTTTCTTCTAGTTCCTTTAATCTATTTCTTTTTTTTGATATCTGTTCTTCCTCTAAATTTCTTTTGATATCATGGTCTTTCTTTATTTCAGCCGTTGCAAATCCACTCATTCATAGATCAAATAATTTTTCGTATAAAACAATTTTAGAGTCCATTAATTTTATAAGTTTTTCTTTTTGTAAAACCTGCTTTGTTCATTGTAATTCATCTATTTTTAATTTAAAAAAACTAAACCAAATTGAAATCTATAGTTTTCATAATTTCTCCAAAATTTTGGAAAGGACTGACATTTCCAGAGAATTTTATTAAAAATTTTTTGTATTCATTATAAAATCTCTGATATAGAACACTCAGAACTTTATTAACTCTACTTTCTAACTCTTGGACGCCCGCCCGCCCTATTATAAAAATGGATTTGCCCTCCTCAATATAGAATGAATAACGTTGATCACCAATTACAAATGATTCCATTCTTTTTTGACTAATTTCTTCAGATAACGATTGGAGTGCAGATATAAACCCTCCAAATAAAGTTGGATTTATCGGTACTTCTGGTGCATAAGAAAATATCTCAATACCAGTTTCTGTGATTATCCAAAAATCTTTGATGACCACTAACCAATGTTCAGAAGGAATTGGGATTCTTTGGAATTTTGTTTCTAACTCTGATAATTGTTGTGAGTAATAGGATAGTTTTTCCAAATCTTTTGAGTCTTGATATATTTGAATTATTAGTTCTAAAGTAGTTTTATGTTCTGAAATTGGAATTTTTAATCTCTGATATATATTCAAAGCAGTAATATATTCAAATAAGGCGCTTTCATTCTGCTTTAAGCTCATTAATATTTTTCCTAATTTTAAATGAAATTCTGCAATAGCAATAAAATCATTTACTCCATTTTGATTTAAAACAGATATAACTCTTTGAAGTAAAGATATTAAATCATCATATTGATGTAAACTCGTTAAAATTCGAATTAAATTGCGTGATATTTTAATATATTGCTCAAATTCATTAATCTCCTCAGATTTTTGCAAGGCAATATTATAATATTCTATTTCCTTGTTTGAATTTTTAAGATAGCCATAAATATTCCCTATGATTTGAATTGTGGAAATATATTTCTTCATTTCACCACTTTTATTCCAAATTTCTATGGCTTTTTGAAAATAATCAATGGATAATGAAAATACTTGAGATTTTTGCCCTAAATCAGTAAGATAAGAAAGCCCACTTGCTTTAATCTCATCAAGAATTTTATAATACAGTTCCAAACCAATTTCATTATAGAGTTGAGCTTTCTGTCCTTCAATCTTAATTCCGTTTTTAGTTTTCTGACAAATTGCAATTGCCTCTTTAAATTGTTGAATTGCTTGATCTCTATACCCTAATTTACTACTAGTTCGCGCCCTAAACGTAAAAAACTGAAGATTATTTACAAATTCAATTGGATCTAATAGATCATTTTCAAAAATTTCAAACGCTTTTTTATAATTTTTAGTTTTAAATTGGCAAAAAGCTAGCATAAAAGAAGATAATTCAAGATATTTCTTGTGTTGTAAATTTTTTGCAAGGATTTTTAATTCTTGGAAATACTTTATGGCAGGAATAAATTTTTCTAATTGAAATAAAATATTAGCTATAAGGTAATTTGATTCCAGTATCAATTTGGTTTGGTTTTCCAGTTGGAATTTCAATAAAGACTTATGGATTAAAGCATAAGCAGCCTTATAATTTCTGCTTTGGTATAACTGTACACCTTGCTTGAAATCTTCAACCGCAATTGTTAATGAATATGATGAATTTGATGCTTCCAATTTTTCTTGGTCTTCTTTCATTAGTGATAATAACAAATTAAAACGCACTTTAATTTTTGTGTCACGTTTTTGTTAATCTCTTTTAATGAGTGTGTGTGCATTTTAAATAGTGATATTCAACCTAATGTAATATATATGTTATTAGGATAAAAAATGAAAATATATCATGGATTTCAACAACAAAGCATATCTTCTCATTCGAAGTTTTGTATATTTATGTATCTTTGATTTTCTTCATTATTGTTATGATTGGTTTCCAAATGTATTTGTTCAGATCTTTAGTGGTATTAATGAATTTTTCTTTCAACATCGGAAAATTGGCTATTATAGCTATATAAATCTTACAATTGGAGAATTGATAATATTTCGAAAGAAAATCGCAGAAGAAAATAAAGAAAAATTCATTTATTCTCATTTATTAAGCGCAATAATTTTACCGATGATTGTTTTTATTATTTGGTACATAATACCAGCAATTTATGGTCAGATTCCAGTCTTTTGGATAGAAGTTGTATATTCTATTCTGGCTTGTTATATTTCGATCCTATTTGTATGTATTATTATGCAATATCTAAAGGAAATTGAATATAGAATGCCATTGAAGGTAATTATCTAGATTTTTAATCTACTTCTGATAATGCAGTTCACAATATTCACCTTTAAACTCCCTTGGGCCGATGTATTCGCTGACCCATACATTTAAATCAAATAAAAAAAAAGGGAAACATTTTTCAAACTCCTATCCAAATAATAATATTATGGCAGAATCACCAACACCAATTGAAAACATTGTACCTGAAAAAAAGAAAAAAAGAAAAAAAAAATTGCTAGGATTTCCAGGCGTAATGTGGGCTCAACTATCCCCTCTTAACGAAAGTAAGTATTTTAAAGAAAATTATGGTGAAGATAATTATTCTCTCTTGCTCAGAGCTACGGATGACAGTCGTTCAGCAATTGTTTATGTAAAAGATGGAACTATCAAAATTGAGCAAATAAAAAACAAACCAGAATTTGTGAAACCAGCGAAAAAAGCAACGACTGCAGGAATTACTGCTGATACAGAAACCTTCTTGAAGTTTGGAATGGGTACGGTAAAACCTATCCCTGCAATCTTGAGCGGTCAATTGAAATTACGAGGTGTATTTAAGGTATTGAGATTCAAAAAATATTTCGGAATACTCCGTCGTATTAAACTAGAGAAAAAAGCAGCACTAGAAGCTCAAAAACAAGCATAAGTTCTAGTAGATATTTTTTCCCTTTTTTTATCTGTCGGTCTGAAAAAAACCAGACCGCACAGAGTAAAACAAAGTTGGATCATTCTATCCTTCCTTTTTTTTATTATTCCCTTTAGAATCTACGTTGCGCGCACTATCCTTCAATTTTACGAGTAACCAGCCCCGTAACTTTATATTATGGTAGGTTTTCCCATTTTTATGTTTTTCAATTTTCGTACCAACTCCATAAATAAAATGACCCATGTAGTTGCTATAAAGAGTCTTCATTTCACTATCCCCAATTACACTCACCGACATCTTGTTATACCTTAATAACATCGAGAATGCATCATTTTCTTCATCTATTGTAAAAACACTTGGATTTTCAGGAATACGCAATGGATATATCGTATTAATCTCATCAAACGGTTCTCCCACCAGAGGTACATAAGGAATACGATTCTTCAATTTCTTATATTCCGAGTTACTTAACGGTAAACTCATTTGATACTCTTTTTGGGCTTTTAATTCATGTCCATCAAACTCCACTATCTTTTTCATATTATCACCTCCGTTTGTAATCGTTCAAATCCGCTCGGAAAATTATATTTTTGCATGAACTGTTCAAAATCTCGTTTAACTGCCGCTACTTTTTGATCATCATTGCTCCACACCTCAATTTTTGCCAAGAATCCTGCCATATCAGATTGCAGTAGTTGCATCTTAGTATATGCCCAGGCTTGACGCTTCCGTTTTGGCATACTTTTTCGCAATTTAGTGACCTTCTCCCCTTTGAATATTAGATTTCTCTTATATTCAATATTAGGATCATATTTTTGATTCGTTTTCAAACAGAAAAACACCTTTCTTGC
>JAUWMK010000236.1 GCA_030613185.1 Promethearchaeum sp. | reverse complement strand
GGTTCTAAAGAAAATTCACGAAAAGAACCTAAAGATAATGTTGATGACGATGTTCAGATTATTGATGTTTCTAATTTCTTTAACTATCAGCGAGCAATAAATTCCCTTATTGATTATCTAAACCTAAGTATCGATGATATGATAGCTGGCTTTACTAGATCAGATCAAGAAAAATTCAGCACTCCAAACAAAAAACTAATACTTAATGCAATTTTAGAATCAGGGTTTTACGAATTTACTAAGTATAAATTGAGAGTAATATCTGAAAGTAAGGAATTTAGTAATGAAAAGAAATTTCTCGAAATGATGGAACGGGTTCAAGGTGAAATTGATTTACTGGCTTATCTTTTAGTCTATTCTCGCATGTCTCACCGTAATTTAAATTTCGATTTGTTTTTATCCTTATTGAAAGGGGGTCTTTTTATGGATATCCTCGAAACTCATGATAAAATTGTAAAGGATATGCAGAAAAGAGCACAAGCATTAAATAAGGCCAGTATTAAAGATAAGGTTAAAGTTAGTGATTCGAGCTTTTATATTTAATCTTAAATTAATAATTTATTTTTCATTTCAAATTCGTTTCAAGCAATTTACCTTTTTTAAATATATAATTTGTAACCGTAGCATATAGATCCTTCATTACTTCTTCAAATTTCAGGGGTTTTTCTACATTTGGGGCGATTCCTAATGTATCTAATATATCAAAGTGAATTCCAGGTTTTGAAAAAGTGAAACCAATTTCAAATGGTTCTCCTAAGAGAAAGTTTTTATGGGATAGATCATGAAAATTTAGGCTCGGAACATCAAAAGCATCATCATATAAATGAATTTGTTCTCGAATTTTATGGGTAGATTGGACTATAGGTTTGTTTGCACAAGATCGTACAAGTTGTAATTCACGTAATAAATCATTTTTTGATTTCCCACGCAATTTCAATAATAAGAAAGGATCGAAATCCAATACTTTTGCAGTATATAAAATAGTGGCTGCAATATGTTTGCAAGGGACTGTTTGATCAGGGCATGAGCAGCTTGCATTTAGAGTTTTTGATGTTGGAGGGAATAAATCAAATCCAACTTCATGGAAGATTTGTTGTAAATCATCTGGTATTTTATTTTCCAATAATGCAATGATATATTTTACTTTTTTAGCGATTTTATCAAGAATTTTCTGCCAGCCCTCTTCAGGAATTGTTTTAAAGCTAATTTTTACTCGATAAGGGGTTGGTGCCGTGCCTTGAACTGTTCCAAAGATTTGTCCAGGAGTAACTGTCAAATTTTCAATTCTGTTTTCCTCTGCATATCTCATTCCTCTTTGCATCCTATAAGGTCTTCCAAATTTTAAAATAGATTCGATCCATTGATGTCCCCATTGTGAATGTGCAAAATTCAATAAATCTTCTTTAATATGCTGAACTTCATGCCTTTTTTTTTGTCTTTCTTGATAGTTTTTTGGTTTTGATCCACTAAGTTTTGGGTCATTATGTGAGTTTAATGTCTTTTTTCGGTATGAACGAGTTGTAGTTTTTTTTGGCATTATTCTGTCGCTCCTGGTTTATTTAATAAGAAAATTTCACGCAATTCCTCGTTTGAAAGATCGGTAATCCAATTTTCTCCAGCGGAACTTAAAATCTTATCTGCAAGATTGCGTTTTTCTTCAAGCATTTTATCAATTCTCTCTTCGATAGTTCCAAGAGCGATAAATTTGTAAACATTCACATTTTTCTCTTGTCCAATTCGATATGCTCGATCTGTAGCTTGATCCTCAACTGCAGGATTCCACCATCTATCAAAATGAAATACGGTAGATGCTTGAGTTAAATTAAGTCCTGTTCCACCAGCTCTAAGTGATAAAATTAATATCGGAGAACTATCCAAATCTTGTGATTGAAATTCATCTACAAGTTCCCTACGTTTCTTTTCAGGAACTCCTCCATGAAACCACCCTACATTAAAAGAATATTTCTTTTCAAGGAAATATTTTAATAAATCTCCCATTTGTTTAAATTGAGTAAATATTAAAAGTTTTTCACCGTCTTCTAAAATTTCATTTACCATTTCAAGTAAACGCTCCAATTTCACGGAAGATTTAATAAAATCATCAAAATTATAATCTGGTGAACTCTCAATTTTTAATGAATCTATGTGTAGAAATTGGTATGGATGATTGCAAATTTGTTTAGTTTGTGTTAGAAGACGAAGTACTAATCCTCGTCGTTTAGATTCTTGAATTTCTAAGTTTTCTATTTCTTTCAATGTAGAGTTTACAGTTTTAGTGTATAATTCTGATTGATCTTTACTCAATTCTAAGAATATCTTTATTTCATTCTTTTCGGGTAAATCTTGAATTATATTTTTATCGGTTTTTAATCTCCTCAAAATAAAAGGAGAAATAATGCGTTTAAGTTTATTAGATCCTTCTTCATTGTGAAATCTTTCGATTGGTAAAATAAAATTTTTGTAGAAATTAGCCTGACTACCCAGTAAACCAGGATTTAAAAACTCAAATAAGGTCCAAAGTTCTATTAATCGGTTTTCAATTGGTGTTCCAGTCATTGCTATACGATACATACTTTTTAATCGAAGAATTGCTTTTGTTTGTTGTGCTTTAAAATTTTTAATATTTTGAGATTCATCCAAGATTACACCTGTAAATGGAATTGCTTCTAATATTTCAATTTCATTACGAACTATTCCATATGTTGTTAAAATAATTCGATTAGGTATTGTAAATTCCGTTAAAGCTTCACTCTTATCTATTCTTTCTTTTCCATGATAGACTAAAATATCAAGAGATGGTGCAAATTTTTGAAGTTCACGGTGCCAGTTAAATAAGACTGAAGTAGGACAAATAATAAGAATACTTCCAGACGAAACATCATTGTATTTTTCTTCTCGGTGAAGCAGAAACGAAATAACTTCAATGGTTTTCCCTAAACCCATATCATCAGCTAAACATATACCAAAGTTAAAATCAGTCATATTTGCTAACCACAAAAGCCCAATTTCTTGGTAAGGCCTTAGTACTCCTTTAAATAAGGTAGGTGTTGGTGTTTTTTGAAAAGAATCGATATTTGAAAATTGATCAATATAATTATGAAAGTTTCCTTCCAATACCACTTCATAAGAGTTTTCAGCATCAGATAATTGGATATTCTTTGTAATACCAAGATTAATCGCTTCAGAAAGAGATAATTTCCCTTTTATTTTCTGTTTTTGCTCAAAAATTGGTCTTAATGCATTCATATCTTCTTGATCCACTAAAATCCATTGATCTCGCCAGAAAATGAGCGGTTCTTTCAATTTAGATAATTCAAGAAATTCTGATTCGGTTAATTTTTGATTTTCTAATCGAGCTTCCCATTCAAACTCTAAAAAGGAATTAAGATCAAATAATTTGCTTAAATTTCCTGTTGTAGAACCCGATTGTCGACGTTTTTGAACTGATTTTGAATCCTTAATAACCATTCTCGCACTCAATCTTTGCTGACCTTTATGCCTGAATTGTTCTGGCAATACAACATTGAACCCAACCTGTCTTAAAAGATGTTGTGAATATCTAAGAAAATCCATAACCTCTGATATATCCAATTTTATCCTATTTGGATTTTTTACCTCTAAGATTCTTTTTAATGGTGGAAAAAGTTTAACAGCTATTCCCAAAGCTCGTAATATTTCTTCTTGTAGACCTTCTTCATCATCACATACATTAGCAAATTCTTCTTTTTGTGTAACATTTCCGTTCCAAACTTCACTTAATGCGATAAAACAATTTAAATCATGTAATGGTTGAATATATACTCCTAACTTCCAATCAGATTTTGGAGATTTTGGATATTCTAATCTAAATGTAAATAATACACCCAGAGCAAAAGAAAAACCTTGTGTTTGTTGAACCCAATTTTGCAAAATTCCAGGAATTGGTGTATCACAAAATCGAGTTATCTTAAAAATACGGTTTTTTCCTATACATGAATTAAGAAAACGTAAATCCCATGGATTATTTTCATCAAGATTACAAGCATTCTCAAGCTCATCAAGATCCGAGTCGTATAAATTTGAAAATTTCTTATAAAATTTAGTTTTTAAAGAATCTCTAATTAAAAAATCTGCAACTAGATTCATATATTCGGCAAATAGATAAGATGGATGCCATATTCCAGTTGTTTTATATTCATCTTTTTTTGAAGATATAAAATTTATTGGTAAATTATAAGAAATCCAAGGAGCATTATTAAGAATTTTTTGAAATCGTTGGTGATCAAGTTGAGTCTTAAAAATGACATTCCACATTCCTTCATAATGTTTTGAATCTATTTTTTTAAGAGTCGGGATAAAATTTCCCCTGCTGAGTAATTCAAGTGTAAATTTCGTTAGAAATGCCCAAGTTTTTATTGAATTTGAATAAGAAATAAATTTGTGACTTCTGTCTTGGAGATTTACAATCTGAAGAGGAAAAAGAACGCGTATTGCTGGAGGAATTGGAATAATTTTACCTTCAATTAAAGATGTTTTTAATAATGAATCAGATTTTGTTTCTTGATGAAAAATATCACCCAATGCTAACTTAATTTTACATGTTAGTAATTTTTCCGCTGGAATGGAAGGAAAAACTCGTTTGATCTCTTGAGTTAAATCCATCTTCCAATTTTTATTTTCATTTGGAGAGATCCAAAATATAAAAAACCCTACATTATTTGGTGGTTTTTTTCCTATTGATATTAATTTGAAACCGGATGAAGAATTCTTCCAATATTTCGGAGGAATAAAGGTTAGTTGCAACATGTTATGAGATCAATAAAAATTAGTTAATAAAAAATATAATAATTAAAATTAATAAACCTTCATAAAGTATCCAATTTTGGAAAAAAAGTAGTGAAATATGTATAAATATTTCAAAAAATAAAATAGAAATAAATATGCATTTTATCTCCTTTTATACATTATAAACAATTTTTTAAAATTTTTAAGAGGGTTAAAGCATGAAGAAAAAAAATAAAAAATTAAAATTATCGATTTTATTCATGGCGCTCATGTTAGCAAGTATTGTTCCTTTAGGGACAAATAATGTAAGCGCTTCTACAGTTCCTGAAGATGGTTATGAAGAAAATGATGATTTTTGGTCAGCATCTGAAATCAGTCCGGGTTTATATCCGAATCTTTGCCAAGGAGATGAAGATTGGTTCAATGTTTCTATTGGTGTGGATGAAGTAATTAAAGTTTCCATAACATTCGATGGAGATCAAAATAATATTCAGCTTGAATTGTATGATAATATGCAAAATATGAGGGATTTCTCATGGACACTAGAAAATTATGAATATGTTGCTTGGATATCAGATGTTCCACAATCAGTGTACATTAAAATCCGAGGAGACAATAACGAAGAAGCATATGATATGAATGTTGAAATTTTCGCAAAAGGGGCATATGATGACGATTATGAAGAAAATGATGATTTTCCATCAGCATCTGAAATTTATCCAAACTTTTTCAATAGTCTTGTTAATAATGATCCAGATTACTATAAAATATATATAGACAGTGATTTTTCCATAAACATTTATAACACTTCAATTCTCAGTGCTCAACTGTATAGCAATTATTATGGTTTGATAACAGATTTTAGTATTGAAGGTTCATATTTAAAACTTGATTGGATTCCTTCTTATACAGGAGATTATTATATTGTTGTATTTGGTACTGATTTAGGTGATCTTTATGATATGGATATTTGGATGACTGATGATTGGGCAGAACCAAATGATTTTTTATCTGATGCAACTAATTTAGGTTTTGGATATCATAGTGGATTGATTCAGAAAGATATTGATTGGTATGAAGTGTGGATAGAACCTTATAACAAGTTTGAAATTAAACTTTTCTATGATACTGGATATACAGAGATGTATTTAGAAATATATGATGAATATGAAGGTTTATTAACAGATGGTTACAATGAAGGGGATCATAAATATTTGAGTTGGACAAATAATGATGATTATGGCAGAAACTTCTATATCAAAATAACGGGAAATGATATTAGATATTGGTATAATATTGAATTGAACCTTATCGGAGACGATGATTTTGAAGATAATGATGATTGGTATTCTGCAAGTTATATAGATTCAGGTGAACATAATCCATTATATAATCTCGATGATGATTATTATAAATTCCGCGTAGATCGAGGTGAAACTGGAATAATATTAATTCAATGTGATAGTCAAGCATCTTTATATTTAGAAGAAATAAATTCTGGTGATGGATCAACTTTAAACTCGGATTATTCAACAGATGATGGGTTATTGGAATTGCATATTTATGTAGATTTTGATGATTATGTAGGATTTGCTGTAAAAGGTAATAATCTTGGGGAAGAGTACAGTATAGAAATAATAATTGAAGGTGATCAAAATGGAAATGATAATAATGATCCATTTGCTAATTTGGAAATTCCAGGATTTCCCATGGTAGGTACTGTCTTTGTAATATCCACTTTTGCTGTAATCTTCTTTGTGAATAAGAAAAAACTCTAAAATACAATTATATTTGATTTTTTTTCTCTTTTTGTTATAAATTTAATTTTTCTCTTCTACTTCTTCTATATCTTCAATAATATCTTTTTTACTAATAATTTTTTCTTGTTTTTTCTTAGTATCTATCTTTTTCTTTTGTTTCCTTGCATTTAATAAATCATTCTGTCTCTTTTTCTCTGTTTTTTCTTTTTCCTTTAACAATTTTTGTTTTTCTTTCTCTTGATTGATTTTATCTTGATTTTTTTTGGCATTTATCTCTTTCTGTTTCTTTATTTCTGCTTTTTCTTTTTCCTTTAACATTTTTTGTTTTTCTTTCTCTTGATTGAAAATATTTTTCAATATTCTGCGATCTTCTTGAATAATAATAAATTTTGAGCGATTTGATTCATATTTCTTTAAAAATTCATCAATATCTTTTTTATCAACCTTTTCTTCCTTTGGATTTCTTTTTTGAGGATTTTCATATTTGATTTCTACTCGAATAATCCAATCTTCTAAAAATTTATAATATTTACGTAAATTACTCCTTAAATCTCGCTTCTTTCCTTCATATTCTGGATTTTTTCTAAATTTTTCATCTAATCCCTCACTAAATTTCAAAAAAGCACTACTAAAATCTATAATATGGTTATAATTACCATCAGATTCAAAACTTAAAAGATTTTCATTAAATTCATTAATCCAGTTCTTTAAGAGGGTTTTTTCTTCTTTTAATGTCAGTTCTTTCTGGATTTTATGTTTCTTTTCTTCTGTGAAGTTTTTTCTATAATTTCTAATTATTAATTTATTTTCTTCAATTTCATCAGGATGAAATTTGGTCTGTGCCCAAAATTCAACTTTTTGGAAAGGAGAACTATTTTTTAATCTTTTTATG
>JAUWMK010000343.1 GCA_030613185.1 Promethearchaeum sp. | reverse complement strand
AATACGTGATACTATTAAATCATTTGATCCTTAAAGCTTTGAAGTTTTGGTTTGGATGTTTCTTTATAGTTTTTTTAAAAAACCTGAAATCTTGGTAAATTCATAATATACCATCAGCAAGATTTTTTATAAAATCTACAGATTTAATCACAAATTTTTAAGAATGTTTTGTGTATCTTGCCAATTTTTTACTGTAAATACTTTATTCGGTGGAGATGTTAGTTTTCTCGCAATTGCATAATCATTCTCACCTTTTTTCGTTTTATCTCCGAAAAAATAAATTGGACCGTTGATATGTTTTATAATTTGAGCTTTATTCATACCTAAAGCATAAATGTCGATACTTATTTGACCTCCAACAGTCGCTTCTATATCGGGGAAAGTCTCCATTATGATTTTACAGAATTTTTTACGCTCTTTCACTTTAAGATCGAACATATTATAGTCTTTTCGCTGTTTTCGAGTACAATCTCGCCCAACTATTGAGAAATTCAGCATTCCGATGCGATGTTCTAAATGTCTACCTGCTCTTATGGGAAATTTACTCGTTTTCAAGAAATCTTCCAACATTGTTACCAAATCTGTAGGTGCATTCCAATCATTTCTATATATAACTGTCCCTTTTTTATAACAAATATTTCCTGCTGTATTAAAACATGCATTTACAGCTTCTAAAACGTCTTTTCCAACTTGTTCAACGGATTTTTCATAATCAGAACCCGAGATTAGGTATACATTCTTTCCTTTTCTCCACTTTAAGAAGAAGTTCTTAAATTCTGGTTCAATCGGTGATCGAGCAGGAGTTAATGTTCCGTCAATATCAAAAACATAATTCATTTGCATTATTCCCTAAGATTTCTATATAAACATATTATTTCATTTTTTTTGTTCTTTTTCTTACTTAAGATTGAATATTGGAATTTTTGTTGGACCTTAATCTTTATTATGATTATATAATTGAATATAATCACGATGAAAATCATTCCCGTAATTCTTGCTGGTGGGCGTGGAGAACGATTTTGGCCTTTGTCAACGCCAGAAAATCCTAAACAATGCCTTCCGCTTGTCTCTAATGAACCCATGCTTATGGATACTTATAACCGGTTAAGTGAATTTGATGAATTTTTCATCGTAGCCAATTCCTTTCTATGCGATAAATTTCGTGAATTTCTCCCCGAAGATGCGAGTTATATTGAAGAACCTTATGCTAAAAATACTGCTTCAGCAATCGGATTAGCATGCATATCGCTTATGGAAAAATTTGGTGATTGTATTGTTTTTTTTGAGACTGCAGACCATTACTATAAAGACCCAAATCATTATATACGAGATATCAAGAAAGCGTGTGCATTTGCAGAAATACATGATAAAATTGTGCTAGTTGGGATAAAGCCGGATAACCCTCACACAGGTTATGGTTATATTAAGAACGGTTCTCTGGTTGAAGGGAGTAGTGATTTCTTCTTTGTGGATAGTTTTAAAGAAAAACCAGATTTAACCACTGCACAAGGATATTTACGTGATGATTCTTTTTCATGGAACTCGGGCATGTTTATTGCTAAATGTTCAGTACTTCTTAATGAAATTAAGCGATATTTACCACCGCTTTTTGCAGGGCTGGAAAAAATTAAATCGAGTGGTTTTACTTCTGAAGTTTTAGATGATGAATTCAGGGGATTTGAGAAAATTTCAATAGATTACGGTATTATGGAACACTCGCAAGAAACCGTAGTATTGTCTTCTACAATGCATTGGGATGATATTGGTGATTTTAATGCTATTGCTCGTATTTTAAAACCTAATTCATCTGGAAATTTCTCTAAAGGGCAAGTACAGTCAATAAATGCTTCTGGAAATATTGTTGTGTCTGAAAAATTGGTGGCTTTAATCGGTGTGGATGATCTAATTATTGTGGACGCCCCAGATGCTTTGTTAGTTTGTAAAAGATCAGATAGTCAAAAAATTAAGGATTTAATTCGAAATTTTGATAATAAAAACAAATAAAAAAACGATTTACAATAATATTTCTAATAGAAATTCATATTGTGAAATATATATGGGAATTTGTGGGGATTTACCTATAATTTTTTCTGTTTTTAAAGTGAAAACTCTTAAGTTTTAATTAATTTTGTTTCTTAAATTTCTATATAAAAAAATTTGTTGTATTAAAATGAGTCAATATTCTGTTAGCCCAAATGGTGAAGAATTTCCTATTCCAAATGAAAAGGACTATAAAGCTGAATACGATCGATTGAAAAAAATCGTAGATGAACAGAAAGCACTTGGTCGGGAAATCGTTGTTGTAATGGGTGTCGGTTTTGTAGGTGCTGTCATGGCTGCAATTGTCGCTGATTCTGTTGATGAATCTGGAAAATCTGATAAATTTGTAATCGGAATGCAAAGACCAAGTACTAGAAGTTATTGGAAAATCCCTCTTATAAATCGTGGGGAATGCCCCATTAAAGCGGACGATCCTGAAGTTGCTCCGATGATTAAAAGATGCGTGCTAGATAAAAAAACTTTCATTGCCACTTACTCATATGATGCACTATCATTAGCCGATATCGTGGTTGTTGATATTCAGTGTGATTATGCAAAAAATGCCTTAGGAAATTGCCGGGATGGACTTGCTGAAATGTCTGCACTGGAAAATGCTTTCAAAATTATCGCCGAAAGAATTGAACCTGAAACTCTCGTACTTATTGAAACTACTGTCCCTCCAGGAACAACTGAAAACATAGCCAATCCAATTATGTGTAAAGTTTTCCATCAACGAAATATTGAAACCGAACCTCTTTTAGCGCACAGCTATGAAAGAGTTATGCCGGGTAGAAATTATGTTGCAAGTATTCGAGATTTTTACCGAGTCTGCAGCGGAATTAATGAGAAAGCTAAGAAAAAAGTTGAAAAATTTCTTCACGAAATATTAAATACTAAGGATTATCCGTTGACCGTGTTGGAAAAGCCGATTGAATCTGAAACCGCTAAAATCGTTGAAAATAGCTACCGTGCTACAATTCTTGCTTTCATGGATGAATGGAGTCTGTTTTCCGAGAGAAATGGGGTTGATCTGATTAAGGTTCTTGAGGCTATTCGAATGCGACCAACTCATAGTAATATTCTATTTCCCGGTCCGGGAATTGGAGGATATTGTCTTCCAAAAGATGGAGCCCTTGGAATGTGGGCATATAAACATATCCTAGGCTTCGAAGATGATATTTTTAAAATAACCCCCATGGCAATTGATATTAATGACACCCGTTCTCTCCATGCCGCCACATTGGTTAGAGATGCCATGCGAAATATGAATCACCCCATTGCAGCTGCTGACATATTAATTTTGGGGGCTTCTTACCGTGAAAATGTTGGTGATACAAGATATAGTGGTTCTGAATTATTGGTTCGTAAATTGACTGAAATGGGTGCAGAACCGCGAATCCATGACCCTTATGTAGATCATTGGTGGGAATTTGAAAAACAAGATGAATATCCTTTAACCAATTCATCCAAAGCCAGGTTTTTCAGAAACCAAGAGAATTTGAAGAATTTGAGCGTTTCTATGGATTTAAAATCTTCATTCAAAGGAGTTTACGCTGTAGTATTTGCCGTGCGACATAAAGAATACTTGAATTTAAATCCTGATGATGTTGTTAAATGGATCGGGCAACCTGCAGCGATTATTGATTGCTTTGGAATTTTAAATGATGAGCAGATTACTCGGTATTTTGAGTTAGGTTGTGAAGTTAAAGCTTTAGGTCGTGGGCATATTCAGAGAATCAAGGATAAAATTAGAAGAAAAAACAAATAAATCAATCTTTTTTCTTTTTTTTGATTTTATATATTTATATCTTTTGATATCTATAGAAAATCAATGTAAATCCAATCGCTTTAAAACAAAATTTAATTATTAAAAAATAGTAACATTTATTTTAATTAAATATGAATTAGACACAAGACATTATTCATAATCTATTAGGGGAAACAATAATATGAAAGGAATAGTTTTGGCTGGGGGAAGTGGTACTCGTTTATATCCAATTACTCATGTAGTAAGCAAACAATTACTTCCGATTTATGATAAACCAATGATATACTATCCTTTATCTGTATTAATGCTTGCAGAAATAAGAGATATCTTAATTATATCAGATCCAAAAAATTTGCCATTATATCAAGAACTATTAGGGGATGGCTCTAATCTTGGAATAAAACTTTCTTATATTGTTCAAGAACAACCTAAAGGAATTGCAGAAGCATTTATTTTGGGGGAAAAATTTATAAATGGCCAAAAAGTGGCATTAGTTCTTGGAGATAATGTATTTTACGGTACTGGATTTAGCACAATATTAAAAAAAGTTAGTGAATCGAATTCTGGGGCATATATTTTTGGGTATTATGTTAAAAACCCAGAAGAATTCGGTGTTGTTGAATTTGACAAAGAATTCAATGTTATTTCATTGGAAGAAAAACCGAAAAATCCAAAATCGAATTATGCAGTTCCAGGTTTATATTTCTATGATGAAAAGGTTGTGTCCATCGCAAAATCATTAAAACCATCGGATCGTGGTGAACTCGAAATAACAGCTTTAAATAATGTTTATTTAAATAATGGAAAATTAAAAGTGCAAATATTTCGTCGTGGTTTTGCATGGCTTGATACTGGGACATATGATGGGTTAGCAAGTGCTACAGATTTTGTAAAAACAATTCAAAAACGAACTGGTTTAAATATTTCCTGTCTGGAAGAAATTGCTTACATTAAAAAATTCATTTCATTAGAACAATTAATTGAACTCGGTAAAATGTATGAAAAAACAGAATATGGAAAATATATTTTAAAAATTGCTTTGAAAAAATAATATATTTGAATCAATTCCTATTTGCTTAATGAACTATATTGTTTCTTATAATAATCAAGATATGCACCGGAAGTTACATTTTCAACCCACTCTTGATTAGAAAGATACCATTGGATCGTTTCACACATACCCTCTTCAAATTTATATTGCGGTGTCCATCCCAATTCCTTTTCCGCTTTTGAAAAGTTCATTGCATAGCGTAAATCATGCCCGGGGCGATCTTTGACAAAAGT
>JAUWMK010000017.1 GCA_030613185.1 Promethearchaeum sp. | reverse complement strand
TCATTTGATCCTTAAAGCTTTGAAGTTTTGGTTTGGATGTTTCTTTATAGTTTTTTTTATTGATATTTAAAGAAAAGGATCAGACTCAATATTAAAATCGATTGATCAAACATGACTAATTTTCAAACTATCAAAACTCTATATGAGAACTTCAAAACCAGATTCAGTTTCGACGATTCGGATTTAAAAAAAATTGCTATAATAGGGATGCCTGTTGCTGCGGGTTTGTCGATTGCTACTTCAAAGGTCGTGAGTCCATGGCTTCAAAAAGCGAGAGAAGAAAACCGAATCGCAAATATTGAAAAACTTAAAACTTTAAAAAAAATCGCCAAATCACGTGGAGGAAAATGTTTATCAGGGGAATATGTTAATGCTTTCACTAAACTTAGTTGGAAATGTTCAAAAGGGCATATATGGGATGATACACCCAATAACATAAAGAAGGGAAAGTGGTGTAAAAATTGCTCAAAAACCAAAAGATTGACCATTGGAGAAATGCAACAAATTGCCGAATCTAGAGGCGGAAAATGCTTATCGAAAAAATATGTTAATTCTTTTACTAAGCTCGAATGGAAATGCAAAAATGGTCATAAATGGATGGCCAATCCCGAAAGCGTAAAAAGGGGCTCATGGTGCCGCAAATGTCATAACCAATCTTTAATCGGAAGAAAAAGATCCCCTTATAAATAAATCGAAATCATTATCCGTTTGTAATATTTCATATGCATGATCGCTCGAAATTGCCATAGTTATATTTACTCCAAGTGCTCTAAATAGTCTTCTAACTCCAAGTAGTTTATGAGGATTATCATCAATCCATAAAATTCGTGAATTATTCATATATTCAACGTCCTGTGCCATTTTTTTTAATGCTATACCTAATAAGGATAAAAAAATGCTATCCATTCTAACATTAAGGTATTCATAAAAGATAATACGTATTTTTTTGAATAAATGTATGGAAAAGATTAAAAATGTCTTTTGCCTCTTATTATTGAAAAGAAGTTGAATGATAAGTTTACTCTTATTCAAGATATTAGAAAGGAAAAACCCTATTTAAAAGGTTTGATTTCATGTTTTTTCAGTTTTCATTTTAAAAATGAATTTATTTTTCCAAATGAGTTAAATATCCCTGAACTTCTCCAAAAATTAAGGACTTTACAGGATAATATCACTCAAAATAACATTTTTAGGATCGGTTGTATTGAAACTCTGTTAAAAATTCATGCACATTTTATTTATTATCATGATTCTAATAATTATCAAGACCGAATTGCCAAAATCGAGCAAAATTTGACCAAAAAAGCGAGAAAGTATCAATTAAATAATGAAATATTTACCATTAATGAGATTTTTCATTGATTTTAAAATTCATTTTTATCATCATAGAAGACAAATAAATCAAATTTTATTCATTAATTTTATTTAGCTGTGAGTTGATCGCTGATTAAATCACGCTACCTCTAAAGGAGATAGCATCCAAAAAGCCAAAATAATAAATCCCCGTAAATTGCCTAAGTAAACTATTTGTGTTTTAGGTTTAAAAATCTAATTAGATCCTTAGTTTCACATTTTTTATTTAAAAAATCTTTTCGTTAAATCTATCTTTATATGTTTTGAACATTAGAGGTTAATGAAAATGGTTAATAGAAATTCTAATCCTAATAAAATTAAAATTCTATGTTTTTCCGATTGGAGGATGAATGAATTAGATCATATTGATGATTTAATAAAGAAACATGCTCCAGATATGTTATTATATGGTGGAGATGATTTGACACGGTTTATCCCAACAGATTTTTTTGATTTCAAACGAATTTCTAAGGACCATGATTTTATTATCCCACCAGAAGAAATTAGAAATTTTGTTGATAATTTTATTGCAGAAATTGATCTTTATTTGACCACTTTTCAGAATTTTCTTACTTTTGGAAAAGAATTATTTATCAAGGATATCCAAGAAAATTATTCGCATTGGGATAAAATTATCGATAAAATCCCAAAATATGTGCATGAAGTTCGAAATGATTTAAAAGATTTATCTCGAGAGGATTTTGAGACAAAATATGATTGGTTATTTGAAGGATTTGAAAATCGAAAAAAATATCAAAATGGAGATTTTAATAGATATTTCTTGCCTCATGTGCGTAAATTCTGGACAGGAAAGAATAGATCAAGCCTATATGATTATATATATTTAATTCTGAAGAAAAAAGGAGAAATATCTCGATATACTGAAAATAATCAAACACTTTATCAAGAAATAATAGATTTAATGGATACCCATCCTATATTCCAAGATATTAATATTTTTAAACTATTTCGCTGTGTTAGATCGATTCCTAAACATCCTTCAAATTATATTTATGAAATTGATAGAGTTCTTCAAAATAATATAGTAGAACTACAAGAATTGCGAGATAGAATAAAGAAAAATGGATTAAACTTCTTTGAAAAAATTTTTAGAAAAAAAAGGTTTGGAGGACTTATAGAATTAAGTTCTTTTAACGTAAAATTGGAGAATATTGGATTAAAATGTGTTCTCTTTGAAAGTACTAGATTAGCATCAGACCAAACATATGAATGGATTGACGAATTTTATTTCATGGGTGATAATCTAAGATATTTTGTTAAAGATCCAGATATTTACTTTGGTTTTAAAATACCTAAGTTTCCTTACTATTTTGAATTGTCTGAATTAGAGTATTCCATGCGGACATATCCCGAAGAATGGAAATCAGATGTTTCTTTAGAAATTCATTACGTTCAAGGCAATGATGATAAAAAATCTATTCTTTTATCTGATTGTCACTTGTTAGATAAATCCCCTTCTAAATTAAATCAATACTGGACAGTTATTGGTCAAAGTGGATCTCCCCATCTCCCTGAAGATGAATTCCAAATCGGCAGTAATATTTATCAAGATGAGATAGCTTTTCAGGATTTGAAACAACAAATAATTGAAGCAAGTTCGAGAAATATTATTTTATTAACCCATGCTCCCCCTCAAGGATGTTTGGATTTATCAATACGATATAGTGATAATATTGGAAGACATATCGGAAGTAAATCAATACGAAAATTAATTAAAGAATTTCCCAATATTAAAGGAGTTATTTGTGGTCATAGTCATTTTTGGGCAGGACAGAATCAGATATTGTACAACACACCTGTTCTTAATATATCTAACCATGATTCTTTGGAACCACCGATTGTCGATAATTATGCTTTGATTACATTAGATAAAGATCAAATTGTGAATATGGATATATTGCATTATGGGATTGATTGGAGAAAGGTAAACGGATTAGGTCCCAAAAAAATTCATTATTTGGATAGTCTAACAATTCCATCCCCAGAAGAATTAGAATTACTGAAGTTAAAACTTAAAAATTCAAAAACCTCATCCAATTTAGAATTATATATTAAATTTATTAAAGCTAAAACAAAAAATGAAGAATATGTCTTTCCAATCACTAATCCTGATTTGATTTCAAAGTTTATCTCTAAATCAATTTTTTTGGATATTGAAACCGAGAGTTTCACTACAATGGAGTCTGATATGATATATGGAGGTTATCTTTACGATCCATTTATTGCGTCGATTTGCATTATTCATTATGATACTAGGGAACGACAATCTTGGGATATTCGAAATTATAAATCTGTCCGAGTAATGATTCAAGATTTTAAAAAATACCTAAAAAAATTTCCCAAAAAGAAAATATATGCATGGTCTGATTATGACAACAAAATCCTATCTCATTATAAATTAGACAGAAAAATCTTAGATTTAAAAGCATTGGTAAAACAAATAATTGATCTCCCTAATTATGCATTGAAAGATGTTGAGAATTATTTGATGATTGAAAGAACTAAAACAAAATTTACTGAGGGTGTATATTGGGGGAATATAATATCTCACACCTTGAAACAAAATAAGAAATGCGATTTTTGTGATCCTTTTTTAGAAGATTTAGTTCTTTATAATATGGCAGATGTAGAAGCAATGATTAAAATTATTGATTGGATCAAAAATCGAATTTTAAATAAAATCACGAAACTTCCCTCAGTAAAGAAGAGATTACTAGATTCTTGAAAGTTCAGATGTTCGGAATAGAGTATTTTACAATAATAATACATTTTTTCAATTATTGAGCATAAATTTATCTATTGAGATATCTAACCTTCTTTCAAAGGTAAAAATTTATGAATTTTTTATTTGGAACTGTTATGACTGATGGAGTGGTTCAGGAAAATGGAAAAAAGATCTTAACCAAACCCATTGCAATAGTAAATGTGTTATGGGACAATATGGGATTAGATATTCCTTTATTAAAAGGGCATGACTTCACTAAAATATTAGGATGGACTTATAATTTCGGAGTATATTCAGAGCCAGGTTTAACTAGATTATTGATGAAATCTAATTTAGCGGAAAATGAATCAGAATTTGAAGAAGTGAAACAGAAGATCTTACAAAGTTTTCATATACGTTACAAAAAAAATATAGATGATTTTGAATATCTGGAAAACTTAATTAAATCCAAATTGAAAGAAGAATACATTTACAACTATATAAACTGTATTTCGATTATTTCAAAGAATATTTTATTCAAGATTCTTCCTGAAATTGAAAACAGTTTAGATAAAGATGGCCTTTATAATATTGAAAATCTCACTGCTCTAGGGGAAGGGGTTTATAAATATCATGAATATGCAATTTATGGTCATATATTCTTTAGAAGATCATTTCATAGATATAATTCAATGAATATCCCATTTTTTAGACGATTAGATAAAATTAATGATAAATCTTCACTAAAAATTCGGTTAGATCCTAATATGATTGGTCTTGCGAGTACATTCAAACATTCTAGTGAATGGGAATTTTGGTGGGGTCCGAAATTTAATGAAGATTTATCAAAAATAAAAAATGGAGAGGCTGTTCATGGTACATATTATAATGGCGAATTATTGAAGACTTTTTTTAGATGGGGGAATGTTAATGGAGATAAGGTATTTGAAGTTGAAGAATTACCTGAAAAGGGTATTAACTTACGGAATGTAGATAGCATGGGACTCTATGGGTGTAGGTATGCACATTCTGTATATAACCCAGAATCAAAGAAATTTCATTTTGATGGTGCAATAAGAGGATACAATATTGATGATTATTCTCACAGATTAAGTTTGAAATTAACCGAAACTCCAAAATCACAAGTTTATACAAAATTATGGAGATATGATGGGGAATTATCTATTATTCAGTGGAAAGAATTATTAACCCATTATTTTAGAGATAATATGCTTATCGGAGAATATTTATCGGGAAAAGATAATTATTTGGAAGAGAGATTATTAAAAGATGAATCGAATAATGTAAAGGATAAAATCGAGGAAATTTTAATTGAGGACGAACTATCTCTTAAGGTGATGATATCATTCAAAGAAAAACAAGTTAATAGTGAATTAATTTCTTCAAAGATATGTAAATTTGAAGATTTACCTTATGTTGTTTTAAAACAATTTCAAAATTTTTTAGAATTGGAAAAATTTGATTATACTTACCTTGATGATTTAAAAATTCAAGAATCTCTTCAAAAATGGTGCTATATCCCTCCTATTTTCGTATCAGCTCAAAATTTAAAATTAAATTTGGTAAAATTGAATAAGATCGTAAAAAAATGGATTAAATATCTCGAAAATAAGGAAATTTGTGAATATATTTGTTTAAATTTTATTTTTCCCATTGAAAAAAATCTTTTAAATTTCTCAATAATAGGAAAAAAAATGTATATAATGCAATTTTTCGATCAATTTAAATTAATTAATTTTGAAAAATATTCAATTTTTGAAAAATGGATTGAAAATATTATTCATTTTATTTATGAAATACCAAAACCAAGTAGAAGAGATATACAATCACAGTGGTTTAGTAAAAATGGATTCTTTAAAATTGGAATATAAGATAAAAATTCCGTTTTTCTAAATAATCCCAAAGAATGGTCTGTATGAAAATATCTTCGAGGGAACCTGTCATTTTTTGCGTGATCTGTCTGGGGTTGTTGGTTGCATTTCAAGGGTTGAAAAATTTTATCATTGTTGAAACCTGTTCTATTAATTGGATAGGGACCACTGAAATTTTGGTGGGGATCGGCATCATCATGTGCTTGTTAGGTTGGGAAAAGAAAAAGGAGGGTTGGCATCGGATATGCAGAAATCTTTAAGAATTTAAGTGAAGCATGAAAGAACAACCGTTTCAGAAATAAAATTAATACTAAATTATACAAATATATCAACAAAAAAAATTTTCCTCATTGGATAAACTATTTCAATCCATCTGAAGAAAAGATCTCCCAAATGAAAACAAGAATTTCGAGCCACTAATCATCTCAAAGAAATTTATCTTTTTTATAATAATCCAGATATGATATCCTTGAATATTTATTCCGATTATCAAAATATCTAGAATGAGGAAAAAATAAGGGGAGAATTTTACTTCCTCCTTTCAATTTACTCAAAAATCGATTATATAAATATTTTGCGAGATGGGTTTTCCCTATACCTCTATCCCCTATGAAAATATAATTAATTAAATCAAATAATAGATTTTTAAAAGAATTATTATGATCTACTAAACTAATTATAAGTTCTTCAATTATTATATTTTGTTATTATATTAAACTTATGGAAAGTATTTCTTAAATATCTAATTAAAGAATTGAATTATATGCCTCAATCTTCAAAGAAAAAAATTTCCAAAAAAAAAGTTTCAATGAAAGAACTAAAGAAAAACACACATTCCCGAAATGCTGTAAGAGCAGGATCAACAGATGATATCAAAACTCGTACCCAACAATATAAAAAGAAGTATCCAGATGCCAAAGTGAATTATTCTAAGACTACAAACAAAGAAAAAGCAGAAAATATTCTTTACAAGAAAAATCTCAGACGTTTTCTTAAAATTTTGGAAAAATATCACCATATTAAAAAAGAATATGTTATCCCACTTTTTTTCTTGTTTTATAATCTTTGACGAAATAAAATTATCAAATGGAAATTAATCTATCTCACGAAGGTTATGAAAGATTATATTCATACAATCTCACTAATCCCACCCGATATGATTTAATTTATAAAAAAGAATTGATGAATGAACTAATCAGATTTATAGGGAGATTGAATTCAAGATACGGAAGAATATATAAGAAAAACTATCTGAAATTTTTTGCCGAAGATAGTGAAGCAGAATATATTACCTTTTATCCTTCGAAAGGTCGATTATCGGAAGGGGATCTCATGGTCTGGTATTGGGGAAAAGAAAAAGAGATAGATTTGAAAAAAGTAATTTTCCAAGATGAAGAAATAGAATTGTTTTAACAAAAAAACATTGAGATTTATTATTTTCTTGCATAATCAAGAATTTCTTCTGCTGTTTCTTCGATTATTTCTAATTGATCTTTAGAGAAATTTTCTTCATCTATATTTAACACATTGATGATTTTTTCTTTAATCTGTAAAGCTCTTTCATTATATTCGCTATCATCCAGAACCGCCATTTTTTTTTCAGTATTTGTTTTCTTTGGTAAAATTTTTTGTGATTGAGATTTTTCTAAGGACTGTTTTAAGGATTGGACTTGATCTTGAGATTCTTTTAGGGTTTTTGAAAGAGATTGATCTTTAGATTTATATTTTTCTATGGAATGGTTTAAAGATTTTACTTGATTTTGAGATTTTTCTAAGGTTTGTTTTAAAGATTTAATTTCAGATTTTTCTTGAGGTTGTTTCTGGGGTTCTTTGGTTAGAGAATTCGGTCTAGATTCTGATATAGCCAGTATATTAAGAAACTCTTTTAGTTCATCCGATCCTTTTTTTTTCAGACTAATAATTATCTCAGGAGGGATTTTTATTATTCGCGTTATTGCGATAAGTCCGTCCTTTTTCATGCGTTCAATTGCCGAATACGCCCCCGATTTAGAGTTAATATTCAAAAATCTATCCTGTAAGATAAGCGGATATAAATTTTTAAAGTGAATTCCGGTTTGTTTTTTTGAATTTGTAGAATTTTTCAGATTTTTTTGATTTGAAAAAATTATATTTAAAATATATACATGCATAAAATCACCAATTTTTAATTATATTATAATATTGCGAACTAATGTATTTTATATTACGCTTTTCTAATTTTCAATTTATGAAATTTCGTAATATTATAGAAAACCGTAACTCTGCTTCTTTTTAACTTGGCTCAAAATATCATTAATTTATGGAAATAATAGAATCTCAAATGGAATTCGACTTGGATAAAAGTTATTCTCACGATCTAAAATCTTTCATCAAAGAAACCGCTATTACAAGAATTAAGGGATTTATTGAGAATTTCTTGGAAAAGGATTTGAAGGAAAGAAAAAATGCAGAATTTAAAGATTTTAAGGAAGAATTTGAAGAATATATCAACTGCGGAGAAGTTTACGAATCGGATATTAGCGGTTTTTCAATAGAAGAGCAGATAGAAATTTGCCAAGAAGCAGATGATTTCGGTATTTTATTTTTGGAAAATTCAAAAATCACCTACAAAGAATTACGCCCCATGATCTCCCGTGATTGTAGTTTTGCTCTAAATCAGTTGATCAATCGGGCATGTTTTGATTTTGTGTGTCAATTGGAAAAATCTATGGAAGAGATGGGGCTAACCTCACATCAATTGACCGACGCAAATAATTTAGGGTGGATGCGTCATGAAAAAGAACTCGAACCCAACCATCACACTCAAGTGTATTGTTATCGGTGTGTTGAAGGGGAACAAGAAGATTATATGTTGGATGAAAGTTTTAGGGTAGAATCTGCGCGTGATTTTCTCAGCGATTTATCCCCAGATGAGAAGGAATTCCTATATCATAGATCAAATTTGAAAGTTTGTTCCAATTGCGGAGAATATGTTAGTAAAATCAATAACGGAAAATGTAATATATGCGGAAAAAGTAAAACTCACGAACGAATAAGATGTTCATCAAATAGTGCTGAAGATGATAAGGATTCATTTCTTGAAATGGTTGAAAAATTTAACAATAGAAATGATGATTTTTTTTATTAATTTCGATTTTTTAAACAAAGAACAGGAAGAAAAGAAAATGATAACAGAAACCGAATCAATCCAATTGGAAATAACCAAATTAACCAGCCGAATAGAAGAAATTAAAGAAAAATACGAAGAGTTAGATAATAAGCGAACAACTTTATTAGAAGAATTAGAAACCGAATCGTTTAAACCCAAAAGGCGCAAAATTGAACATAAATTAAGTGAAATATGTTGGAAAATGGACGAATTAGAACAACAACAATTAAATTTAGAATTCGATATAGAAACTACATTTTTTTAAAATTCAAAAACAAACCAAAAAGGTGAAAACAACGATAATAAAAAGAGAAAAATGGGTAATTAAAACACTTCGAGGGCGGTCACGTTCTCAAGTCGAAGCATCTTATCAAGGTTTTATTAATATTTTTGATTCTTAGGGTTCTTCAAATAAACAAGAAGCGAAATTTCTAAAAAAAATCTTAGGTGAAACAAAGAAAATCGGTTTAAGTCATTTGGTATCTAAAAAGAGATTAATTTCCGCTATGAGCAATATATGGGAAATTTCTCAGCGATTTTGGATGAAATACGTAGATGATAATGATTTCGGATATGAAGAATATGAGGCGATTCATTGGATTAATCATGATTTTTTGGTCATCCTAAATCCTGAGGCATACGATTTGAATGATTATCTTGAAAACAAGATTGTAAATAAAAAAATGTTCGATTATGATTCTTTGGTATGTTTGAGCGCGAAAAAAAACATAATCAACATCAAGCAGGAGAATTGAAATTAAAAATGTCAAACGCAACAACTTTGAAAATCATAAACCCGAAAAAGTACAATACTGACAATACCACTATGAAACACGATCGCTGTGTAGCATGTGGATTAGTAAAGAATTTGCGAAAACACGATGATGGTTTTTGGTATTGTGCCGAATGTCTAGAAGATGAAGAAAAACTCAATGCGATTGTAGAATATTATACCGATTTTTCAAATGATAAGGAAAGAGATCCAATTTACGAAAAAAAGCAATTTGAAAACATAATAATACACGCCCAAAATGGAGAAATCTAACATGCTAAGAAAGATAATCAGAAAAAGAAAGCAAAAAAAAGAAGAAGAGAAAAAGGAATACGCCAAATTTTGCGAACTCACAGAAGAACAAATCAAAGAACTAAACGAAATTTCGGAAGATTTCGAAGTGATAACCCCAGACAACATGCTCGAATCCTACTTTCAAAACATCCCCGAAATCATGATTTTTTTGTATCTCACAATATTCCCGAACAATCCAGCCAAACCTAACACCAAAACCCCACAAACCACCCAAAATCATTCCAACGATCGCCCTTCTTATGTTGCCAATTTGATCTATAATACGAAAAACCAGACATTTGAGCATCATATCATCAAACCCTTTGAAAAACAATGGGCCGAATCCCGCCAGAAATATAGGGAATATTATAACTTCCTTTTGTTATTATATGAAGTAGTCGAGATTTACAGCCGAAAGGGTGGAAAGGGCAGAAAAAAAGTGCGGTATTATATTGTTTGTTTTAATACCGAAAGCGAAAGCGGGATTAAGAAAATTTCCAAGCGGAAGGCATATAAAAAGGCGATCAATAATTCACAAAAATTCTGGTTTTAGATACCCTTTTATTTTTTATTTTCTTTTATATTTTCGTTAGTTTTCATTATTTCTTTCGTTAGTTTTTTCTCCCGTAATGATCGAATTTTATACATTTTGCCTGAAAAAGACGCCACCAACGACATCATATCGATCACCAATTGCTCCTCAATCGAAATCAAATCCTTCATCTCAACTTCGATTATTTTCACCCCGAATTCTTCAAAAAACACCTCCAAAAATGAATAACCAAACCGAGTTAAGCGATCCTTATAAGTAATCAATACCCGTTCAACTTTTTGGCTTCTTATATCCCGAATAAGTTTTTTGAGCCCCCTTCTTTCACTGTTTAGCCCCGAACCGCATTCTTTAATTATTTTATAGGTCTGATTTTTTCCGTAATTTTTTTCACAATAATTTTTTAGTCTTTCTGTTTGGCGATCTAATCCTCCGATCTTTTTTTGGCGATAAGAAGAAACTCGGGCATATAGATAGGTTATTTTTGTTGATTTTTTTCTCTGTTCCGCTTGTATAAATTCTTCTTCTCCCAATCCTAAAAAAGATAAAAGTTGTTCTTTAGAATACCAACGTTGATTACCATGGGTTCTTTTCGCTTTAAGTTTTCCCGATTTATCCCACCTTCTAAGGGTTGGGTTGCTGATGCGGAGAAAACGGGCGGCTTCGGAGATACGAAACATACTAAGCAAAATTTTAAAAAGAATTAAAAAATGTTTGTATCATGATCATATATGATCAAGTTTTTTGGAGCTGCTAGCTATTATAAGAATAAATAGGATGATATTTGTTGCCAAGAACTAATACTAATCGAGAACAGCAATTACTAATAAACTCACGACAAAAACTTAATGAAGAACTTAGTGATTTGGATAAACAACTAAAAGAGCAAAAGAGAAAAGAACTGAAATTAGAAAAATTTTTGAAAGAAAAATCAAAAGAAATACAAGAAATTACAAAAAAAATTAAGAGTATGGCGAGGGTTGAGTCTAAATCTAAAGGAAAAATTGATAAAAATATTGATTTGTTAAAATCTTTGATTGATTCAATTGATAAAAATGTAAGTAACTTGCAAGAAAAGATGATTAAAAATTCGGAAAAAGCTATAGAAGAAAATGTTTCTGATTTTACAAGTTATGTAAATGATCTTCAAGATATAATGGCTCCACTCGGAGAGTCTAAATCAATTAAAGATCAAAATCAATTATCGCAGACGGTTATTGGCATCGCTATGACATTAGAAATGCTTTCAGAAAACATAGAAGATTCTATTGAATCTATGAGTGAATTAATCCAGAAAGCAAATGCAGATGCTTTGGAAAAATCTTCAAAAGATTTTGATGATTTTCTCCTGAGCATTCATAAAATCTTTGATACATTTAATGCAATCCTCCAAAAATTGAAGCTGTTAAATTCTGTTAAAAAATACTTAGATCTTGAAGATATTTATAGTGAATCAAATCAAATTTTAGATACGCTTGAAGAAAATCAAAAAAAACAAACGAATATTCAAATTCATAAAGAAATCAGAAAGGAAGAACTTGATTATTTAGAGAAATTTGGAATGTCAAAAAGTTTGGATGATCTAAAAGCTAGAAAAGTTTTTTTAAAGAAGAAATTCGATGAATTACAAATTAAATACAATAATATTGATGTAGAGTATGCAAAATTAAGCGAAAAATATGAATTTACGGTTCAAGAAAAAGAAACAATTAGAGATTGGTTTGAAGCTCTAACTGAAGAAGTCATAGCCCAACAAAATATTGCAACTGATACTTATAATGAAATGTTTGCAACACTCGATAGTATTGATTCAACGATAAATTTTATCAAAGCAGATATTCGCAACGCAAGTGAAAGAGAGATCATAATAATCATAAATGAGTTTACAACTTATGCTAACACATTCGGAAAAATGGTTGGTATCATTAAGAAGATTGAAAAGACAACAAATTTAAGCAATATGCAAAAGGGTATAAAAGTAATTAATGGAAAATCTAAGATTTACATTGAAAAAATCAGTAAAATTGTAAAGAAGTTATCAAAACAAGTTAAAAACTCAAATATAAAAGCAATTGATGAATCCTTTGGAGAGTTTGATTCATTTATTGATAATTTTAAAGAAAAATTTCATACTATTCAAGATGCTGTATCTGCAATTACATTAACAAGCTCAAGTAGCCTTATAGAAGATTTGACAAATTTAAGCGATGAACAAATTAAGGGCAGACGAAATCTCCTAAAATCAGAATTAGAGTTATTAGCATTAAACACTAGACTGGATTTTATTAAGAAACAGATTCAAGGAGTAGAAAATGAAGTAAAATTATATTCTGATAAAGGTAAAACCGATCTAAAAAGGCGTAAGGTTCTAAAACTAAGAAAATCCATAGTGGAAGGGGACGAATTACTTTCACAAAAAATTCATTGGGAAATATTAAATGCAGGGATTGTTACTTTCGAGGATTTCACTATATCAGATCATATTCCAAAGAATAGAATAGAATCAAATGCATCCTCATTATATAACACGATTGAAACAACAAATCAAGCCAAGATTTTAGAATGGAATATTGAAAAACTCAACAAACAACAAACAACTGAAATATATTATGAAATTAATGGATTCTCAGTAGAGCGCAAAAAAACTACTACTCCTTTTAACAATATATCATCTCCCAAGTCATTTCGTTATCGAAATATAGCAAAACCAGTTTCCTTAAAAATAATAGAAAGAGATGGAGAAGGAGCAATATTATTAACAAATTTAAGTGAACAAAATAGAATATGGAATATTTCACTACAATTTGAAAAAACTTCCGATATAATTAATATCCCAAATTCACTAATAAAAGGGCTAAAACCTCAAGAAGAATTTGTCAAAAAATATTTTTATAAGAAAGCGGGTGCATTAAAACCGGTTAACTTTATTTGTGAATCTCAATATGATGTTGGAATAAATTTGGAAAGATCTAAGGAAAAAGCTAGTGATTATATTTGTGATGTTTTCTTTGAAAATACCTCTGATTTCTTAATTTACCTGAATTCAATTGATTTATATCGACCTAACAAATCTATGAAATCTGCATTCAAAATTGATTTAAATGAAAAATTACGTCCGAAAATGGATTATAGGAATAAATTTACACTAAATTCTAGGTTTGATCCACCAAGATTAATGATTAAAGCTAATTTTACATTACAACTTGTTTTTGAATATGATAGAGAATCGAGAGTTATCTTAGATAATCTTAAAGAAACGCGTGAACTCGAATTGGAAGGTAAAACTGCACAATCAATAAAAATACCAACATACAAACCTAAAAAAATTGCAGTGCATCCGGAAATTCAAATAATTGATCGTGATATAGATACAATTAGAGATAAAATGAAAGATTTAGAAGCAAAATTAAAGGATCTTCGCTATCAAATATCAATTAGGCAAGAATCAAGAAGAAAAGTTCTAAAAAAATTAGAAAAAGAAAAAGTGAAGAAAAAAACTACAAGAAAGAAAAGCTCTAGTTCTAAAAAGAAATCAACAAAGCAATCTAAAAAAACAAAGAAGTAATTTATTTTACTTTCTTTGTTTCCTAATTTTTAAGAAAATTAGAAATGTAGCAGAAATCGCACAACTAGCAAATACTTCTATGTTGTAACCCGGGATAAATGGTACATAATATGCTTGCATTGCATAAGAACTTTCTAACCTAAAAGTATCAGGTCCATTTTCAATAAGAATTATTTCAACATAATATAATTGATAAACTGGAGCAGTAAAATTCAAAGTTATGAAACTAACTGTGTCATTTAATTCCTCGGAAAAAACTAATGAGGGTGTTTCATTATAAGCTGCTGCACTTTCTGTTATTGATGCATCGATTGAGCCATCACGTAAAACATGGCCTTCCAATGGTCTTTCATCAAAAATATAAACATAAAAAACCCCTTTGTAATATGCAGAACAATTAATGAACAAGTTTGCATTAGAAGTTAAATTCACAACGTAAAGTCTTGAAGTTCCTTGCTGTAATTGATATTGATCTACAAAATTATTATCTTCAGCAGACACAGATTTAATAGGAACGTTGAAATTCATAAAGGCCAATCCGAAAACCAATAACAAAAATAATAGTTTACCTTGAAATTTTCTTCTCATAAGCTTCTAATAACAATTGGATCATATTAGCAAAAAATCTTTTTGACTTTACTTCATTTTTTAATTTATGAAGAAAAAAAGGGGACTTGTCCCAATTGAACCCGAATCATCTTTACCATTAGTAGATTGCCATTGTCATTTCCCATGGAATCAAAATCCAGCCAGAATGGTAGAAACATATGAAAAACAATATGAATTATTTTTCAAAGAAGGTGGAAAGTATATTATTTCTTGCTCGGTTGATTGGGAATCGCACAAATTCATCCAAAAATTTGTAGAAAGTCATGATAATATGGGATACACATCAGGCTGGGCACCTCAAACTGTTACTTTCACAGATAAAAAAAAACATGATGAAGAATTTTCCCAATGGATGGATTATATTCAGAATAATCCAAGTAATTACCTAGGGATTGGAGAAATTGGGCTAGATTTTCACCATGCTAAAAAGTTGGATAAAAGAAAACGCCAAATTGAAATATTTAAAAAAATAATTCATGAGACAAAATCATTAAATAAACCCTACATTCTTCATGTTAGAAATCCTACGCAAAATGATGTAGACATTGATAATCCTAACCACGAGTTTAATGATTTTGATATCGTGAATAAAATTATTATAAAAATCTTGGAAGAAGAAGAAATTGAACCTTCAAGAGTAATGTGGCATTGTTTCTCTGGGCCTTCTAAAGAATGGGGAACCAAAATTGCATCAGAAGGTTACATAATATCTGCAATAAGTTCTGCTTATGGAAATAAAAAGATGCTTAGATTTACATCTGAAGTGCCTATTTCCAATATTGTAACCGAGACTGATGCACCTTATCAACACCCGTATCAATATGGCGTATCAAATACGCCTAGAAACGTAAAATATGCAATTGCCGCACTTGCTTTTTCTCATTCAATGGATCAAAAAGAGGTTGCAGAAATTGTATTGAATAATGCTAGAAATTTCTTTAAAATCAAATTGTAACATTATTTACTTCCGAGATGGGATTACACCTTTATCAAAAACTAGGATTTAAACATGGAACTGAAATGTGGAAAAAAATATAAATCTTTAAATGAAAAAAATTTCAGTAAAATTATGGATTCCAGAAACTCATCAGAGCAATTAAAAAAAATCCTAGAAAAAACAATGCGTGAGCAAATTAAACTTACAGAGATTAAATTGAGCGTTAATCAAAGTTATGTTCAACATAAAAATTTGGATGGTCAAAAGATAAAGAATGCTTTAGCGCGCTTATTTAAAGCCTATTCAGATAATCTATCAAAAAAGCAAAGAGAAAAAATTAAACAATTCTATTTTGGAGAATATCAAATTGCAAACGTAGTTCTCTTTGATAAAAAACTTTAATTATTGTGATTATGAATATGGAAAAATTATCTGTCCTATTTGCTTGTATCGGCAATTCTTGTCGATCTCAAATGGCTGAAGGAATTGCTAAACATTTAAGTGGAGGAAAATTTTCAGTACAATCTGCGGGTACAAAACCAGAAAAAATTGTAACCCCTTTTGCAATTCAAGTAATGAAAGAAATTGGAATAGATATTTCACACCAAGAACCAAAATTAATTACCGTTGATATGTTAAGTGCCTCTACTCATTTTATTTCGATGGGATGTGGAGTCAAAGAAGCTTGTCCTGTGCCTATTGGAGTTCCAAATATTGAAGATTGGGATATAGAAGACCCGTGGGGAAAAGATATCCAATTTTTCAGAAAAACAAGAGATATAATAAAGGGAAAAGTTGAAAATTTACTTAAAAAATTATAGGATTAAAGAATTGATCATAAAAATGGCAGAGATTTCAATCAAAAAATGCGATCCCAACAACTTAATGGAGTTTTCCCGGATAATTTCACAAGCTTTCAATGATAAATTTCCTTTTTTCTTTAAAAGTTTAAGCGAGGAAGAATATATTAAATTAATTGAGAAATTGAAATTAAATCGCGTAAAAAAATTGGATTTTCATGGTTGTTATCTCTTAGAATACGATAAAAAGCATGTGGCTGCTTTAAATTTAATTTATAAGGAGATGGAACGAGAATCTTTTAAATTTATTTTTAAAACTCTCCGAAAAAAAATGAACATCTGGTTTGCTTTTCGATCAAGTCTCATTGTTTTTATTGAAGATCATGAAAAAGTGCCAAAAGATACCTTAGAAATAAAAGCTGTTGGTGTAGATAAAACATATCGAAAAAAAGGAATCGGATATAAATTATTGCAATTTTCTGAAGATTTGGCGAGAAAAAAAAATTTGAAACATTTAGAATTATCCGTCTTAAGTCGAAATAATTCTGCAATTTCCTTATATGAATCATTTGGCTTTAAAATAATTTCAACTAAAAAAATCTGGTTAGCAAAGAAATTTTTGGATATTGATGCAGTCCACACCATGCAAAAAATAATAAAGTAATTTTATAGATGATCTTTTAAATAATTCCCACCAAACACCAAAACAATAAAGAATATCACACAATAATATCCCAAAATCATAATTAAACTATTAATCCATAATATTTTATTGATTTCAACCACGATCGAAACTCCAATGGCCATTAAAATAGGAATCATTCCAAGTTTCACAATTTTTTTGAAATTTTTTCTTGTGTATAGTAATGAATCCTTGAAGGATTGTTCCAATCGATTTTCATTTAATACCGTTAGAATCATCCAGTGGACATATACTGCTATTAGATAGATTTCTATAAAAATCATTGCTATAATAGCAAGAATTACAATTATGATCAGCAGTGTGATAAGAAATGGGTTTTCAATGCTGATTCCATCTCCTTCAGGCAGATTAGATAATAAAGATAATACCAATCCAAACGAAACAATTAAAAAATGGATTATTAATATTCTCGGAATATGAATCAATGAATCCCGCAAAGATTGAAAGAGTGAATCGAACTTTGGGGGATTTTGATCCTCAATAGAATCGATATTCGTTTCCGTGATAGTATTTTGAAGCGTTTTTAAAAACCATACCGGAATCAACACTCTGAGAATCAACATTTTGAACACTGTTAGGAAGAACAAAGGATCTTCCTCAAACAATATTACTTCTTTAAAAACTGGGATCAAAATCAGATCCAACACAATTTCAATAATTATACCTACAAGAATGGGTACCAATATCAACTTATTCTTCTTTAAAACCGTAAAATTCTCAAGGGAGATCGGATCTAAATATAAATTCGAAGTTTGGAGTGATCCATGTTTCCCATCTTGATATAATTTTAAAGCGTGATCGTTTTCCATATGCCTTCACTTAATGATCAGTTAAATTCCTAACATTTAAGTGTTTTATAAAAATTGTCCAATAGTAAGAAATAGAAATTTATCTTTTTATTTTATCAGGGAGATAAAAGTCATATTTCTTTCTGAATATCTTAGTTTTTAGGAAACGGTCAAATCTTCGGAAATTTTGAAAAATTACCCAAATCATCTTATCATTTTTATAATATTTATCAATTTCCTTCAATGTAATCGGTTTAATATTAAATTCTGTAGCTTCCGATGCAAAGAATTCATTAACGACATTAAGTAAGTCTGGAATCATTTCAGCTAATTGTTCCTTATGAAAGTTAGCGATTAAATCGATTGTTACTAGGCGCCAATCATAGTAACGGTCTAAAACTTCATCTAAAAAGAATAATTTTAAAATCCATCGCATAAATGAGGGGGCACTTTTTAGAAACAATATACCTTCCATTGCATCTTCTCCGTTTATTCTATACATAGGGGTTGATGTGTCAATATAGACAAGCTTACTATCAATTTGGACATGAGGATCATTCTCATCAAATTCCTTTAGTGCCCAATTGGATATTTGCCCATCTAAACCAATTTGGATTCCTTTATCGATGTTATCTTTGTTAAATTTCCAAACTTTTTTTGTTTCGCGTAGAATAATTAATATCAATTTTTTAATCTCTTCAATCCCTACTTTGTGAATTATCTTATTTCCAATAGAATCAGGTTGACTTATTTTATCTTGAATACAATAAAGAGATATTTTTTTCTTCTTTTTATCAGCATAAACCCAAGCAGCATCACTAGGTGGGACTTCAATATGAAGGTCATCATTGAGTAATCGGTTGTATTCACTATATCCTTTAATATGCTTTTCAACTTGTTCTTCGCTATCAAAGATAGGCAGACGTTTGAAGGCGAGATTTTTTGTTTTTTCAGATAAAATTTCAAAAACTAAACTTATTTCTCCAAATCCAAGCAATTTAATAGGAATTTCCCCTTTTTCTGGATTGTTTGTATCTAACGATTTTTCAAGCAGTTGTAATACTTCGTATTCCCCACTTTCATTCTTTATTTTACTTAGATATACACCTAATTTTCCTTTCATTTCCATCTTATCATATCCTTATTACTATAATTATTATTATTCTATTGGTGGTGGTAAATTACTAATAGCTTTTTCCAAACGAGTCATTATTTCTGTCATTTCATTTTCTTTTACAATTAAAGGTGGCATCAATTTGATTGTATTTTCTCGATTTCCACAATAATCTGCCCAAATCCCATTTTGAATCATTTGGAGAGTATAACCGATACCATATCGATCATTTACAAATTCCACTCCCCACATTAATCCGCGCCCTCTCACATCAACAACCAGACTTGAGTATTTTTCTTTTAGTTTCCTTAATCCTTTTCCCATTTGGTTTCCCATTGTCATAATATTATTTAGATATTGGGGTTGAGAAATAAAATCAAGCATTTTTCTTGTAACATAACATCCCAATTCAGATCCACCAGTTGTTGAAATATGAATAAATGGATCCTTTTCAAAAACTTTGTCTAAAAATGGTTTATAGCAAGTAGTGGCTAATGGATACATCCCTGCACTCATTCCTTTAGCGAGAACCATAATATCTGGAACTATCTTTTCATTTTCATAAATCCCCCCATATATTCCCCACATTTCTCCGGTTCTACCTAAACCGCTTTGGACTTCATCTGCAATGAAAATTACACCCTTTTCATCACAAAGTTCACGTACTTGAGTAAAATAATCGGGAGGCGCAATTAAAATCCCACCAGTTGCGGGTATAATTTCCAATATTACACATGATGTGTCTTCATCGATTTCTTTTTTGAGTGATTCAATATTTCCAAATTCTATATGTTTATATTCCGGAGGATTCCAAGAAAATGCATCTCTGAATCTTGCAGATGTAGCTCCTAAAGCTAGCCCCGTAACACCATGATATCCTGATTTCGCAGAAATTACTTTTTTTCGTTTGGTGGTGTAACGAGCCAATTTTATTGCAAGATCAATAGCTTCACCACCACCAACAGAAAATTGAGTTTTTGAGATACCTTCAGGAAGTAAGTCAGCTAATTTTTTTGCAAGTAGCGCTCTTTGTTCACTAATTAAATGGTGATCACCAATATCAAGCCCAGCATTTATCCCATCTTTTAATGCCTTTATGATAGCTGGATGTCGATGACCTAGATTAAAAACACCGCCGCTTGTCCTACAATCTATTAGATTTAAAGGAGGTTTATTTTTACGAGTACCCTCCAACATTGTAATATAGATGCCTTCACGTTTACCTTGAATTACACCCAATCCGAGGCTTTTGAAGAAATCTGCTTTAGATTTTGAAACATAGGTTGAATAGAGCTTATATAGGTTTTTTTGAGCATCAGTGCCAATAATAGGATTTTTTTGTTCGACCAAATTAATCAAAACTATTTATTTATTTCTTATAATTTGAACTTTAGATCAAATAAATGTTCTTTTTCTTAGATGAGGTTAAAAAGTATTAAATCAACAAATTTAAATCAGAAAGAAAAATCTTCTAAAGTATGAATACGAAACGCTCCAGCTTTTTCCATTTCAGTAAAGGCAAAATCACTCAAGCAATGAGCGACAAACAATTTATCAATTTTTTGAGACTGTAAATAATCTATTGTACGAAAAACTCGTTTTTTATCAAATAAATGAAAGCCACCCATTACAACTGCAATTTTATCTTCATTGCATACTTCTTTTGCATATTCGATAATATTACATATCCCTGAATGAGAGCAACCAGAAATAATTATCAATCCATCATTATTTTTTATTACAAGTGCAGAATCATCCAATATCCAGTCACGTTCATGATTTTCAAGGAATCCTAATGATTCTTGCCCTTCAAAACTATTTTTTCGTGGAATCTCACCCAAGAAAACAACTTTTTCTGAAATCCAATATGGATTCCTACTTTGAATTACATCAGTTTCTCGTTGAAGAAATTCTAAAAAGAACGGAATTCCAATATAAACTTCCTTATCTTTATGTTTAGCAAATCTTTTTATAAAACAATCGGGATGAGCAATTATATGTCTAATTTCGGATAATTTTAAAAATTTTATTCCATCGGTATGATCGTAATGACCATGACTAAACACCACATAATCAATATTCGATAAATCTATGTTATTTTTTTTCGAGTTAATTAATATATCATCTTTCATGGATGTGTCGAAAAGAATTTTGAGTTTGTCTTCCTGTAATTCAATTAAAACTGAAAAACCAGCTTTTTCTTCAACAAATGATTCATATTCATTGTGTAAAATAGTTAATTTTATCATTTTAACTCACAAGTTAAAATATAAGAATGTTAAAAAAAAAAATGAATGTTAACTTACTAAATAACCATAACCAATTAATCTGAATCGATTTTTAATCCTTCTACTTATAGCAACAATAGATCCATCCAAAGCACAAATTGGTCGCTTTAATTTTAAAGTAATTGTGTTTTTCTTCCCGATATTCTGCACCATACCAGCTGAGAGAGAAGTTCCAACAACAATCATAATCAATTCGTTTTTGATAATTGGAGTTACAGCGATCTTTTCTTCAGCACCTAATACTTCTTTAAGCAAGTGCGCTTCAATTTCCACAGTATATTGAACTTCAGGCAAAGTACTGGGTTTTCCTGCAACATTTCCAATTAATTGGTCAGTACGAGTGAGCGAGGGATCCAATTTTGTGCCAATTGCAATTAATCCACCAGGTTTTGCTGAATTTAAGGAATTTTTCCCTTCATAAATCGTTTGGACTGTTGTTACAATGGAAGAATATTTACCGTCCTTTGATCTGAAACCTGGTCGAATTTCGATTTCTTCACCCACACTGATTTTGCCGGTTATAATACTTCCTCCAATTACTCCACCATGGATGCTATCAATTTCAGATCCTGGCCTATTAACATCGAAAGATCTCGCAATATTAAATAAGAATTCTGAATCGTAATCTAATTCGGGCGAAATTATGATCTCTTCAATTTTTTGGGATATAAGATCAATATTTGAGTTAAAAATTGCTGAAGTGGGTATGATCGGAGCATTTTCTGCTATAGTGCCTTTAACAAACTCTTTTATTTGGTTATAATGCTCAATCGCTTTTTCTTTTGAAACAGAATCTACTTTATTTTGAATTATGATAATGTTTTCAATTTTTGCAATACCTAATGCCGCTAAGTGTTCCCTTGTTTGGGGTTGTGGGCAAATTTCATTTGCAGCGATTAATAATAAAGCACCATCCATTAATGAAGCACCCGACAGCATTGTTGCCATTAGTATCTCGTGGCCTGGAGCATCAACAAAAGAAATTCTTCTCTTAAAATTTAATTTTGTTCCACATTTTGGACACATTCCTTTTTGATCTTTTTTGCTTTTACGTAGATTATTAGCAACGGATTCAGCAATTACTAAATTACAATTAGGGCACTGCATTATTGCAGCTTCAGCATAACCCAATTTTATAGTTATACCTCTATTTATTTCATCAGAATATTTCTCAGTCCAAGTTCCAGAAAGAGCTTTAACGAGGGTTGTTTTTCCGTGATCTACATGGCCAACTAACCCAACATTACAAGAAGATTGAATAAAATCTGTTTTTTCTAATTTCTTTTTAGTAGTTTTCTTTTTAGTCTTCTTAGAAGTAGATTTTTTTGTTGTTTTCTTTGTAGTTTTTTTCTTTTTTGTTGTTTTTTTAGAAGAAGACTTCTTAATGGTCTTTTTTTTCGTAGTTTTTTTCTTCTCTGTAATTCCTAATTCATCTGTTGAAAGTTCTTCTTCTGTTGAAGTTTTCTTCTTTTTCTTTCCCATATCTAACTATGAAAAAAATCAAAAAGAGATAAATTTTGTGATTGTTATATAGAACAACAAAAATTTAAGATTGAGTAATTTACTTTCAATATAAAAGCATTCGAATTTATTAAATACATTTGAATTTAATTGGAGTAGATACAGACACGGCAAAGCCAAAAGTAAAAATCTCAAAGCAAATTAAAGAGATTAATAAGTTAATTGAAAAAAAAAGGTATGATAGTGCTATAGAATTAACAAATACATATATATCTGAAGCGCTTGGTGATGATAAAAAAAAAGACCTTTTAGAAATACTTTTGGGAATTTTAAATAATATATGTGATAAATCGGATCAAACAGTTATATTGTCATTAGAAAGAATAAATAATTTATTAGATCATCCAGAATATTGGATCCGGCAAGAATCACTTCAGATATTAAAGAAACTATATTTAATTTCACCAAATCGTTTCGATGAATTAATCGAAAAAATTGAAGCAAAACTTTTTGATTCTGATAAAAATGTAAGAGAATCTGCGGTTTTACTTGTGGGACTTATTCTTAAAAATTCTTTTATTCAATATCCAGAACTTTATTTTACTTTTAGTCGTACTCTTGAAGATGATTCTTGGACAGTAAGAGCACGGGCGTTGGAAATGGTTTTAATTTTTGTAACACCCAATTCAGATCCTCCAAAAGAAATGATTGAAATTTTAAAAGAAAATGTAATTACTTTACTTAGAGATCCAGATGAAGAAGTTCGGGGTTTATCTGCTGAAGTATTAAAAGCTCTTTGTTTTCATTTGGATCCAAATAAGATTCATGACCTACTATCTCCTCTATTAGATGATGTTGATTGGATGATAAGGGAAAAAGCAATTTGGATTATAGGAGAAATAGGGAATAATTTCTTTGATGAAATCTACAAGCTTTTTCATAATTTAGTTTTAATGTTTTCAGACGAAATTATGATAATCCAAACAAAAACAATCGATTCATTTGTAAAAATTGGAATGAATCATGGTCCTGCGCTTATAGAGTTTTTTAAACCGTTTATCAATGATCTTAATGATGATATTGGTCAAGGTATCTCTGAAACATTAATTTATATTACACTTCAAAATATGAAAGAAATGTTACAAATTTTGATTGGACAATTAGTTGTTCCAAAGATTCCCATTAGAAATTTGGTCACAAATTGCTTATTAAAGATATATATGGAAAAGCCAGATGGTTTCGAAGAAGAGATATTTAAAATATTCCAAAGTTTAAACCCAGATGATTGGCGCCAAAGAAAAAAAATCATAAGTCTTTTGGGAGATCTTTCTTATGTATTGCATATTAAATCAATATGTGTCTGGACAGCAATAAACTTAAAGAATTGGCAAAAAAATGAAAAAGATTTAGATGTTTTAGATGAAATTGAGTCTTCACTTGCAAAAATAAATAATATTTTTGACGATATTAATAAAGAAATTGAGGAAATTGAAAAGAGAAGAAAAAAATTTTATTTAAACTTAGATTTATTCCAAAAACAAACTAAAAATTTGCGAAAAAAAGCCGAATCATATGTTAATCAAAAGAAATTCATCCAATCTGAGATATTTTTAGAAGAAGAAGGAAATAGAATAACAGAAAAAATTGATGATCTTGAGAAAATATTACATGATTCTGAATTTAAACGTTTTAGTGTCGAGGTAATTCAAGATTTCAACGATATAAAGGAAGAAACTCTTGAAAACATATCGGATGTTAATTCTTCAATATATAATCTAATTTGTGATGGGAGAGCCGATTACATCAGAGAATTAGATATTCTTCTCTTAGAATTAAAGAATCGTATTGATGTGGTTAAGACGGAATACGAATCAATTAAAATATTGGAAATTCTTCTTGAAAAATCAATGAATAATGAAGATATACAAAAAACGGAAGAATTTCTTGATAATATTTCTAGTATTCGAGAAAAATTATTTAAACTTGAGTTCGATATCGGTCAAACATGGCTTAGTAATTTAGAATTTAAAGAATTTTTAAAAGAAATTACAGTCACTTGGATTGATATAAAAATAGAAATTCAACAATACTTGGCTGATGTTTTTCAGAAGTTTAGTGTTTTTCAAGATTCACTTCAAGAGATTACTCATGAAATTTCCCCTCTAAAGAAGAAAATTACTTATGAATTTTTAAATACAAATTTGCAGAATATAATTATACAAGCAATTTCAAGCCAACGCGATGTTTTGGAGAGATTTGATAAAATAACTGAACCAATTAGAAAGGAAATCCAAGTTCGCAGATTCAACGAGGCACGCAATTTAGTTCAACTTACAAATAATAACTTATATAGCTCTATTGAAGATTATAATAGAGAAATAAATAGTATTTATGAAAATATAGACAAAATGGATATGTCTGGAACAGCAGCCAATGAAATAAGAAAATATCTAAATAATTGGTCTCAAGTAAAAGACAATCTCTTAGAGAAAATTCATAATTTTAAAAATGAAATAGAGAGTTCAATCTTTACGGAAGAGATTAAGGAATATCTTAAGTATATTAATCCGATTTCGCTCAAACATTTAGGAAAAATCCTATCAATAACAATAGAAGAATTAAAAGAAAAATTGTTACCTCTAATTCAAGACCAAACGATAATGGCAGAAATCGAAGATAATCACCTAATTCAACCCCAAAAACCCATGGAAGAGAGATTGCTATCATTTTTCAGGAAAGTTGAAATAGTGGGCTCGAAATTAATGTTTTCTCTTAGGGTGTATAATCCAACGAAATTTTTTATTAATGATATTGGAATGATCTTCATTTATCCAGAATTTTTACAATTACAAAAAGAAGAAAGTGATCCAACAGAAATTTTTATTCGAGAATTCGAACCTGAAGCAATTCGTGTTATAAAATGGAATTTTAGGATTTCTAAAGTTATAGATAAGAACATTGACCTTCAAAAACGCTACGAATTACAACGTTTTCTATTAAACGTCAGTTATACAAACCCATTTGGAGAAATTAAAAGTTTCTCAAAACAAGGAGAAATCATACTGTAATTTTCGTGATATTTTTTATTCACGTTTTTTTTCTCTATATTTTTCGCTTTATCTTTGAGATGAGATCTTATTCCAAAAATTTATTATTCCATTCTAAACACACTAATGAAATTTTAAGCAAGATCTGAAAAAAAGAAGGAAG
>JAUWMK010000363.1 GCA_030613185.1 Promethearchaeum sp. | reverse complement strand
CAAGATATTCCTCAAAAAGTGCCTGGAAACGAGTGGATTCTTTTGTACTCATTGCTGTATCTGGTTTAAATCCTCGAAATCGCAAAAATTCATCAAAAGAAAGGCTATAAAAGAAATATGAAGTGCTTCTCCCTCTAAATGCGGTTGCAATCTCGGAGCTTAGCAATTTTGATGATGATCCCGTAATATATATTGGAAAATTATATTTCATAAGACTCAATATTGCTTTTTCCCAATTTTCTATCGACTGCGGTTCATCAATGAAAATGAAAAGTGGCTCATCCAGTTCTTTAGTGAAAAGACTCCAATAAATTTCCAAAAGATTGGGAATATCTTTAACGGATATCTCAGAGAAAGCAATATCCTCGAAATTTATATAGATAATTTGAGACTTCCGTATTTTTTTTTTTTTTATCAATTCTTGCATTCTTTGGAATAATAGATATGTTTTACCGATTCTTCGTGCCCCGATAATAATTTGCGGCCGTTTATCATCTAGAAATTTAAAATTTCTCGCAATTACGTGAGGAAGTGGCATTTCATAAAAATCTAAAAAATACCGCTTAATTGCATTTATATCCATAATTTATATATAAAAAATCAATCTAAAAAATTTACCTTTTCTAAAAGGTAATTTTTGGAATAATTTACCTTTTTTAAAATGAATATTTATAGAAAAAAACTTGCTGTTGAATTTTACTGGCGAGTATGTGAAAAATTGAGGAGAAGTGATATTCTTGGAGTTGTATAAAAATGTTCCTTAATCTTTGGGATTACAAATAACTAATTTTAATCTAATCTTTGTGATTAGAAATTATCAGTAAACAATTAAAATTTCATCGATTTTGCATCTCCTCTCCTTTTTTTATAACATTATTAAATTTAAATTTCAAATATAATGGTCATTAATGAAAAAAGAAAAATCTACTAAATGATATTTTTTATATCCAATTATCGTTAAATTTTTTAGAATAAATGATATTAATTATATCATGAGTCAAATAAATTTCCGCATCAATAATGAAGATATGAAAGTCGCCCAGATGATATCAGAGATTACAGGAATATCACTTGCAGAAATTGCAAGAAGGGCATTTCTTAAAAAATTAAAACCCGAGAGAGTAGAAATTGCCTTCAATTTATTAAAAGAAGGGAAATGCGGATTTAAAAAAGCTTGGAAAATTTCAGGTTTGGAATATAACGAATTTCTTTCAGAATGGACAAAAAGAGACGCTAAAGAAATAATTCCAGAAGAAGCCATGGAAAAGCATTTAAAATGGGCTTTAGGTTACGATATAAAGAAGTTAATGAAGAATTCCGAATAGATTATCAATATTAATTATATAAACTATATTAACAAAATTCATTTGGATGATTATCATGCTGCTCTCTTTTGATACCTGCTCTTTACTACGTGTACAAAATATTTTCAAAACAATCAATATAGACTTACGCTTAATTTTGAAGGAATTCAGACTCGTTATTACTGAGGAATTACAAAATGAATATTCAAATTATAAACTAAAAATTTTTTTCACATTCAATTATATCTTTATTCCTCTCTCTATAGAAGAAAGAAACACCAATATTTCAAAGTATCTCCTGGAATCTTTCGATTCTGCTGACCAAGATCTAATTATTATTGGTATTAGAGATAAAGTAACCATAGTAACTGATGATAGAGATCTATTCAATCAGGGCTTAATACTAAATATACCCACATTTCAGTTATGTTCATTTTTGATGAGCTTGGTCAGGGATGGGTTGCTATCAAAAAATCAATTCCATAAATGCTGGAAATTATGGGAAAATGAGAAAAGATACTCTAAAACAACTTTAAAGTTGATGAAAAAGACTCTTGCTTTATTATAATTAACATTTAGAAAACACTTAAAGAGAGAATTTAATACTTTTCAACACATTTCAAGAAAAAAGTAAGATAAAAAGGATATCTAAAAAAATTATATGAAAAAATAATTCATTTCCCATATAGTTCGATCCATCGCAAAATCATACCAGATGGTTATCCAAAAACAAACCAGCGCGACAATAATACCCCCCCGAAATATTGTCACTTTTGATTTGAACGGAAACAGAGATAATATCGACTTTATGATTTGAGATTTTTTAAACTTAATATTTTATTCCTTAAAAATATAATATTATATATGACAAGAAAAAATGCCGAATATTGGTTAGACGAAGCAGAGAATGATTATGAAATGGCAGAAATCTTGTTAAAGGCATCAAAATTTAATGGGGCTGTTTTCCATTTTGTTCTATCTGCTGAAAAAGGAATCAAAGCACTTTTACATTATCTTAATGCTCAACCATGGGGGCATTCTATCCATGATTTATTATGTGACTATGAAAAAATGGGTTTTTCAGTTAATGATGAAATTAAAAAAGTTGCAAAAGATTTAGATGTTCATTATATTTCATCTCGTTATCCTAATTCACTTATAGAAAAATCCCCAAAGGAGTTATATGATTTAGATATAGTCAAATTTATTGAAAAACAGACTAAAATTATCTTAAATTTTGTTGAAAAAAGAAAAGAAGAGATGTTCAAAAATGTCAAAACATAGGGAATATGCAGATTTATTTAAGGATATGATTGAAAAAATTCAAGAAAAGATTGAATTAAAAGCTTTAATTCTTTTTGGTTCTCGGGGAAGGGGAGAAAATACTGAATTTAGTGATTATGACATATTTATTATTGGAAATTTCTCAGAAAATTATTTCCAACGGGTGCGAAATGTATTGGATTTTACTCCTGATGTTTCAGTTGATGTTTTTTGCTATACGTCTGAAGAATTTGATGAAATGTTTAATAGTTACAAACTTATAGCTATTGATGCTATTGGTGAAGGCATTGTTCTTTTTGGAGAAGAGTTTATAAGGCCATATAAGGAGAAACATGCAGATTTTATTCGTAGAGGTATGAAAAAATTAACATGTACTCTGATTCCACCGCTAAATTGATGTTATTTTTATTACTTGCTAAAAATTATATGATCATCCCCGAATATTCTTTAAGTATTTTAAAAACATGGAGTTTTTCAGCATATTCTGTTAATTTCCGTATATTTCTTTGTTTAGATTGAAAATAGGTTGTCAAAACTTCTTTTAGAGTATTTAATCCGATTTCATTTCTGTATCGAATAGAATCACAGATAGTTTTCTCAAGATCATAAATTCTAATTGAAAATTTCCCTAATTTCATGATGTCAATGCCTAAATTAAAATTATCTCCTTGCCATTTTCTAATGATTACAGGGTAGTTTTCAAGCCCTTTTTTAATCCGATACTTTCTCGGAATTGCGAAATGGTATTTATTGGACATGAATGAAGATAGATCATAGAAATTAATTGCAGTGTATAACAATTGCCAAAAAATATTGAATATTTTTAAATTTTTTAAAAACAGATAATTTTATTATGATATGATATCATATAATATTATAGAGATTGGTTATTTAAAATTGGATGAGATGATTTATATGCCTTCAAAAACCCTATGTATTAAAGATGATATTTACGAAAATTTAATCAGATTAAAGATGCCGAGTGAATCTTTTTCAGATTTATTGAAGCGGATGATTTCCAACATAAAACAAGAACAAAATAATCATTTACAAATCATGAAAGAAGTCTTTGGAGCCGGAAAAGACCTAATTTCAGAGCAATTCATGAAAGAATTTTCCGAGATTCAGCAGGAGATTAATAGTGAATTTGAGATTCGTTTAAATAAAAATAGCACAATTTGAAATAGTCAATTTAAATTAACCAAATCAAGGAAAATTTTTATGATATTCTTGGACTCGAACGCAATTATTAGTTTATTAAAAGGTGAGAAGGAAATTGGTTTGATTCTCAAAAAACGAACTGATTCACTCGCAATAACAAGTCTAAATTTCTTTGAAATTAAATGCGGACTTGAATATTATCGTCTTAAAGGATATAGCAGCTCAGAAGAGCGATTATTATCCAAATTGAACTTGTTTAAACAATTTGAACTCACTTCACAAGCAAGTCTGTACTCCGCAAAGATTTGGGCAGAATTGAAAGTGTCAGGTAAAATGATAAAAACAATTGATATGCTTATTGCTGGAATTATCCTTTCAAATGGCTATTCTTCAATTTTAAGCAATGATAAACATTTTGATCAAATTAATGGGATTACTCGTATTTCCTATTAAAAAATATTGCTAGCAATGCTTGTATTTTTTCAAAATCTATCTATTCTTTTAATTCAGTTTCAATTATGTGTGAAGAATTATCTTATGAGGGCAATCTGCTAAGCTATTTTTTTTACGAGATATATAATACCACAAACTTAGGCCAAAACCAATTTTCCTGCCAAATCGCAGGAAGCTATTTTAAATTTAATTTGTTAATCAAAAATTAAACTGATTAAGGATGAAGGCGGAATTCAAACTAGGAATAATTTGTCAAATTTAGATGAAATATATCAAATCCTAATGACAAAAAGCACTTCTCGGCAAAAAGTGACCAAAATTGAAAAAAGCGCAATTTGATTATGGAAATTTTGAATATAAAGAGATAGATCAAGATTTTTCATTTGAGGGTTTTGCATAATTAATACATTTTACGTTTTTTCAATTTTATTCCTATCTATTAAAGAAAAATGGGAAATAATAGAATTTTACAACTTTTAAATTCCGTCCTTGTTTTTCTCAAGCTTTAAATTATCTCAGATTTAA
>JAUWMK010000198.1 GCA_030613185.1 Promethearchaeum sp. | reverse complement strand
CCTTCATATTTTTCTTATAAAGTGATTTAGCTTGGTCAACAGACCAATCATAATCTGGTTTGAAATAAAATTCTGCCAAATTCGGGATGTATTTATTTTTTCTTTCCTTTTTTTTTCCCATTATAAAATTCTAATTAAGAAGAACTAAAAAAATGTGCTGACCTATATTCAATATGAAAAATGGGTTTTGGATGTCCGCATTTGATGATAAAATTGGGATTACAAATGAAACTCTTCTTCAATATTCAAATTCCTTCTGGTTAAAAAATGTTAGTTCTAAAAACAAAGAAAAATCAATAGTCATTTGCCTTCATGGGTGGACTGCTACAACATATGAGTCAAAACCTATTGGAGATGCCATTTATCAAAGCGGGTTAGATTCTGCAGGACCTTTGTTACCCGGTCATGGATACAAAGAAGAACATGTTGCTAAAAGAAAACTTTCCGAAATTAAATTTACAGATTGGATTTCTGCAGTACGACACGAAATTGCCGAAGCTAGGAAAAAATATCAAAGAGTGTTCATCTATGGTCAATCTATGGGTGGTGCATTAGCGTTATTTGCAGCTTCCGAAGGAATTGTTGACGGTTGTGCAGTTACTGCTCCTGCAATTAAACTACCATCCTATGTCAATATTATTGGTCCAATTTTTGGATTCATGAATATTTTTCGCAAGAAAAAGACAAATCCAAATTTTTTCAATGAGGAATATTCATTTGAGAGTTTTAAATCGGCAAATGAATTGCGAAAACTAGCAAAAATCGTGCAAAATAATCTGAGTAAAATAAAATGTCCATTATTAGTATGTCATTCGAAAAATGACAGTGCTATTGATCCCGTTGTGCCTGAAATAATTAAAGAGAACGCTAATGGAACTGTAGAAATCTCATGGTTTAATGATTCAGAGCACAGCATGACTTTGGATATTCAAGGAAAAGAAATAGCAAAAAAAATTACAACTTTCTTCTTAAAGCAATTAGAAGATTAAATTCCCAAATCAATTTCTGAATTATCTTTAGGGTTAATATTTGCTTTGTCTTCCAATCCTTTCTCTTTTTCTATTTTTTTATCTTCATCTTCTTCTTCTGGATGGGTTAAATCCCAAACAATGCTAATTAATAATGCAATGCTTAATCCAACAAGTATTATAGTTGAAAGTCCTTCTGTATCATCCATCCACATTTTGATCTTTCCTATTTTTGGAATAATCGTTTTTACAACCCCAATAACCCGATCATCAGGAACGGGAATTACTGATACGTTGAATTGATCTGGAGGATCGATATTACCGTCATTATTATCCCCTAAAGTATAAAAATACCATGTCTCTTCGGTTTCATTGTATGTTCTATTAACAACCCTATGAACAATGGGCTCTGGTACAATTTGATCTGGCCATAGACCCAAAGAATCATAAAGAATAATTGCCCCAATTTCGATTTCTGCAGGATCTTTACCTTGAATTATCAATAAATCCCCTTTTTCGATAGTAGGTACCATTGATTCTGAAATTACAACAACCAATGGATTGTCTGTTTTTAGACTCACTCTTAAAATTCCTAAGAAAGCAAAAGTTCCTCCGATCGCTACTACAATCATAATCAACGCTACAATTGCTTCCTTTTTTTGTTTCTTTGATATATCTATTTTAGGTTTCTTCATCATTTGCACCGAATTTAGTTCTATATTCATCAATTTTTTGCTTCATTTCATCATCAATGTATACTTTGCCATTTATTTCTTTATTATGAAGAAATTCAATAATTTCATCAAGCGTTACTATAGCACATGTTTTAATATTGTATTGATCACGCATTTCTTTTAGAGCACTTTTTTGAGTACGCCCTTTTTCCATTCGATCAACAGACACAACCAATCCCCGAATTTGAACAAAAGCAGCCTTATTTAACATAGAAATAGATTCACGAACAGAAATACCAGAGGTTAAAACATCTTCTACAATAATTATTTTATCTCCGTTTTCTAATTTCTTTCCAATAAAATTCCCTCTTTCACCATGATCTTTTGATTCTTTTCGATTAAAGCAAAAGGAGATATCTTTATTGAATTCGTTTCCTAACGCCATAGAAGTTGTTATTGTTAAAGGAATTCCTTTATATGCGGGACCGAATAAAACTTGTACTTCATCAGCACTGAAATTCTCATGTATTGCAGCTGCATAAAACTTTCCAAGCTTCTTCATTTGGTTTCCTGTGTTGTAATTACCAGTATTGATAAAATAGGGTGTTTTACGCCCACTTTTTGTTATAAAATCCCCAAATAATAATACTCCAGATTCAATCATGAAACTAATGAATTCTTTCTTGTAATTCTCCATTATTTAAATGAATTTTTAGCATGTTTTTAATTTTCTTATACAAATCTCAATTCTTAGAGACCAATGGTCCTTAAAGATTGAAAAAGATAAAAGATAAAAATATATTAATTAGAAGTTACAATGCCTTCATATAATAAATATAATTTTTATATCAATCTTTGATTCAAATATTTCTTTAAAGGGTAATATTGAATCATTTTATTTCGAAAAAGGGGAATAACCAATTATGAAAAATAAAAAAATTAAACAATTCATGAAAACTTTGACCGTTCTCATGTTTATATTCTGTTTTCTGCCATTAAACAGCCTTACTGATTTGGGAAATCTTCAAAATAATGATTTTATTTCAAATGAAAATTCAGAAAAACAGGATGTTACGATTTCACCACGAACACAAGAAGAAGCTGTACCTACAATTGATCCAATTACAATTATTGGGAATAATGTTTCTCAATTTAATGTTTCAGAATCGATTATCAGCCAAGCACGATTTGAAGACCCGCACCATAAACAAAAAACTCTCCTTGATGTTGATAATGGAAACATGACTCTTGAAGTTCCAACCGATTGGGAATTCGATCATGAATATGTAAATATTTCTGCGTTATACAAATCTCATGAATTGTTAGATAATAACAATATTATCACAAATGAAAATTGGAATTTTTCTACAAATATTGAAAAACAAGATGGAGATTTCGGTTTTTCAGGAGGTATTCAAAATGAAGAACTAATTATTTTGGGGCAAGGTGAACCTTCTAATCCAGGAGTACCATACGAATCAATGGCTCTTTGGAATCAATCGATCGATAAACCAGATCCAGATCTTTCAATCTGGGAAACCGAATTTATTTCTAGGGGGGAAACAAGACTTCCAATTTATGAAGAGTTTGATGAAGATCCAGAATGGGGAAAGAATTATGACAATCCTTATGGAGGAATAACCGATCTTGCGACTATTGACCTTCAGTGGAATGTTGGCAATGTACAAACATATATTAAAGCAGGGACGAGCCAATACACATTAGGAAATCCTTCTATTGCATGGGAAACAAATTTTGGATGGGACACAACTTTCATCCCTAAAAAAGTAGAATTAGTTGTGGGTTGGAGAGTGGAAAACCTTGGATATGAAGCTGATGATGAATTCGCTGTGATTTGTCGAATTGATGGAAATTACGTTGATGGAAGAGTAGATAGTGACGACGGAACCATATACAATGATGCTTCAGCTACAGCTATTGAATATGATAATGAAACTTCGAAAATTGGAACGCATGATTTCATTTATAGATTTTTTGAAATTACTGATTTATTAAATCCGAATATTACTGAGCATGAGCTAGATTTTGGGATTTGGATGGAAAATATAAACGAAACTGATGATGAGGTTCAAGTTATTTTTGATTTAATAGCAATCAGGGCAACTGAAAAAGATCAATATAAAATTGGAGAATTAGGTTTTGAATGTTCTATTGAAGGTTTCAAAGCTCCCAATTATTTGGATTTTTGGTTACAGTTTATATATCTTAGAGACAGAGGCACTGGTGAAGAAATATTTTACCCACTATTTTGGCTAAATGATAATTTCACAATGAGCTCTAATGAACAAACTGTATATTTTCAATTTGATATCACCACCCGATTCAAAAATATTCTGAATTCTAATCAAACAATTGATTTCTATATTGGAATAATAAATCTAAATCCATTTAAACAATGTAAAGATGACTTTTTTGTTAAGTTCGATGATCTAACATTGAAACCAATATACAAAGTAGATGATTTATCTTTGGCGGGACTTAAAAGATGGAACGGAACTGAATGGAATCTTCAAACAGATTTTGAATTAATTGCCAAAAATCCCTATAATGGAAATTTTACTTTAGCTTTCAATGTTACCAATTCAAATTACAACAATTCAATACTGGAATTCGAGAGTTTAATGCACATAAATAGATTAAGGAAAGATGGTGCAGAAGCGACTTATTATGCAAATAACGTTGATAATTTGCCGATAAATAGAATACATTGGAATGTAACCTTCAATAATTCAAAAACATTTGACCAATTTAAGGATAACGAATATGTGAATTTTAATCCTATAGGGTACAATTTTACAATTATTGATCTCCCCGCTTGGGACGGTAAAGGAAATGAATCATCTGATTGGGATTGGACAGGAGGTTGGGATCCTTTGGGAAGATATAATCCAAATTATGTTTCAATGCATAAAACAAACGGCACATCAAATTCTGGAGATACTCAAAATGCAACCGCTGTTGATGCAACGACAGATCACCCTGACTATCCGGAATCATTAATAAACGGAACTTGGGTTTTATCATTTACATCTAAAAATTATTTAAGTAATTTAGAGATTGAACATCAGACTGAATCAGAACCAAGATATTATCATGCTGATCTAACAAATATCATAGCAAATTATAGTAGTTCAACACTTATTGATGGATATTATAATATAAGTATTAGAAATGCGTCAGGTTCATGGTTAGATAATTTTCCACAATATTCACCGAACCAATCAGATAATTTAACAATGCCTTGGACAGTAAACGATTCTATGGGCGTTGGAAACTATCAAATTTTAGGAATTTGGGATGACAAAAATAGTACTACAAATCAAATATTACGAGTTGGAATTAAAACTTCATATTTTGAAGTATGGCGAACTTCTGTTGCTACGTTAATAAATGAACCCGGCTCAATCAATTCTGGAGATCTTGGAGATTTTTATTTCAATTTTTCTCAATCTGATGGAGCACCTTTATCTTATGCTGAAAATCATATTATATTGTATAGGAATGAGACAGATGAGAAATGGGGAACAGATTGGCCACCGTATCAATATCTAATAGATGATATCTATGAAGATCCAGCATTAAATGCAGAAGGGAATTATACTCTAAGGTTTAAAACACGGTCTGTTCCTGTTGAAAATTATGAAGTTTATATCATGATCGAAAAACCTTTCTTTGATGAGCGGAGACTGGATTCATGGATTAACTTGACTGGATATTCAATTGATTTAAATATTACAAATGGCGCAACGAATACCACCATTTATAAAGCTTATATGAATTCAGATAATTTACCATATGTAGATGATGCTTCGCGTTCAGTTGTTCAAGTTATGATCACAAATCGTTCGAATCAAGTACCTCTGGAAAATGCAATTATATCTGGTAAATTCAATGGCAGCGAAAATATCTTTTACGGCTTTGAAGTATATCAACAATCACAAGATCCAGATGATAAAGGTCTTTATAATATAACAATTGATGCAAACGGATTAAATGCTACAGGTTCGGGGCAGTTCAATTATACTCTCACCATTTCTGCATCTGTTGATGGATATGATTCGACGTATATTGAAATAACAACTGAAATCCTCCCAATTCTGACTTATATTGATGCAGACGACATTACTACGGATTTATATGAAGGTGGAAGTTTCGAACTTTATGCAAATTATCTTAATGTTCTGGATACAAATCCAGAGAATTGGCTACCTTTAAAGAATGCAAATTTAACTTGGGCATTAATGAATGGAAGTACAATTGCATTATCTGGGAATCTTTCCTCACCCACTCCCTTCTCTTATCTTGCAGTGATCGAATTAGAAAATGGATCAGATTATGTTCTACCGGGCATTTATAATTTTACAGTTAATGCTTCAAAATTTAATTGTGCTAATTATACATGGACTCAATATAATTTAGAAGTATTTTCCAAAAACTCCACTAAAATTGAATTAAATGTCCCCGAAAATATTCGTATAGGTTCATCATTAGATATTCAAGTTAAACTAATGATGATTGATAATTCCTCGATTGCTGAATCAGATCTATTTATAACAATTACTTATAATAAAACAGGGGAAACTGATGTATTCAATATTTTAGAAAAAACCGATTCAGACGGAATTGCTACATTTTCACAAATTGTACCGTATAATTATGCAGATGGAACAATAGAAATAAATGTGATATATAATGGTAATAGCACGGTTAAGAATTGCACAAATTCAATTTTTAAAGATGTTTTAGGTAAGATACCTGTAGATTTGTCTTTAAATTATACATCCGAATTACGAGTTGGTTATGAAATGGATATTTTCGGAGCCATAAATATTACAGATGTCACACAATATTCAGGGATATATTTAACTCTAATCTCTTGGTATGATGGGGAATTTCTAAATCCCACATTTATTCAACAGATTGCTGTAGATCAAAATGGTTTATTAAGTTATTATCTGCCAAAAATTGCAGATGGACATGACAATATCACATTTTTCATGGATTACGCTGGAACTTCTACAGTAGAGTATGCAAGTGTGGAATTAACTTTAGATGTATCACCAAAATGGGCCGCAATATTAATTGTTACTGATTTAGCTGATACCCTTACAATTGGCGAAGAAATTCAACTAAATATCTCTGCAGATTTCGTATCTTCATCAACTAACGAGACTTTTCTTGGGTTATCATTTGATGTTATCTATGATTATGAAAACGGTCGTGATGTTTATACTGGATTCTTTGATGAAAACGCGAGCATCTTGGTCCCATATATTATACCTTTAGAATCAGGAACTTGGTTAGATATAACAGTATTATTCTCAGGAACGGATAAAATTGCAGGTGATGTTAATTATAAGAATTTTACAATTCTACCACAAATGGTTACTCATCTGATCATGCTATCCAGTATTTCTCAACAAAAATTTGCAGGGGAATTTGCTTTTTCAGTTAGGCTCACCAATGATTTCAATGTAAGCATTGAAGGTAAAAATATACTTTTCATTGTTAAGGATGGTGAATCAAATTTTGTAAAAGATTATACTGCTGTGACTAACATGGAAGGAATTGCAGAAAAAACAATCCAATTTGAGAATACAGGTGAATTTACAGTTGAAATTGTTTTCATTACCTCTGGAATATTTGCTGGAGTGAGTGCTTCTGATAGTAATACGTATGAAGTAAGAGTTGTAAACTATGGAATTTTAATAATTGATAATATTCAAGCAATATTAATAGGTCTGGGAATAGCCACCATACTTTCATTAAGTGTTTATAGGGGTTATGTAGTTCCTAAGCGAAATCGACAAAGACGAGCATTATTGGATATTCATCGAAGATTTGGTGATATCGAAAATATGCAGTATGTTTTAATTATACATAAAGAAACAAGCACCAGCATATTTTCTCAAACATTCACCGAAATTCCAATAGATTCAACATTAATTAGTGGATTTTTATCTGCGATATCAACTTTCGGTAAGGAAATTGGTCATAAAGTAAGCAATTCTCAACAAGGTGCATTTACGGCACAAGGTGATAAAAAAACAGGATTGGAAGAATTATCATACCAACAATTTAAAATCGTGGTAATTGAAGGATACTATGTTAGAACTGCCGTCTTATTACTAAAATCTGCGAGTCCCACGTTACGTTCTAAAATTAGGCAATTTAACGCAGAATTTGAGACCGAATACTTATCAATTTTGGAACATTTCTCAGGAAAAATCCCAAGTCCTGAACCAATATTAGAATTAGTAGAGAAAATTCTATTTGCTGATTTACTCTATCCACATAATGTGATTCCTTCAAAAGCTAAGAATTATTTGGGTACTGTTAAAAAGAAATCTACAACTGCACTTGTGATAAAAGAGGCAGAAAATTCATTCAATAACGCATTCCGTGTAAGAGAAATGATTGTGAAAATGGCTGGTTATGGTAAAAAGGAAGTTGATACTTTCAATGTAGTTGAAAAATTAAGACAAGAACAAGTTGTTTTTGCAGTAAATCCAAGAACACAATACCTTATCGAGCAGTTTAAACCGATGATAGATCCTTTAACTAAGGATGAAAGGTTAGTTCTAAAAGAAATTTATAAGAATGGTCCGCAAGATGAAAAGCATCTCAAGAAAATGACAAAGATTGCGGTTGTGGTTCCAATTATAACTTCTCTTCACTCAAAGGAAATGATAAATGAGGAGAATTCTCTAACTGAGATAGGGGAAGTAATTGCAACGCTACTTAATTTAATGCCGGATATATAATTTCGTGATATTTTTTATTCACGTTTTTTTTCTCTATATTTTTCGCTTTATCTTTGAGATGAGATCTTATTCCAAAAATTTATTATTCCATTCTAAACACACTAATGAAATTTTAAGCAAGATCTGAAAAAAAGAAGGAAG
>JAUWMK010000300.1 GCA_030613185.1 Promethearchaeum sp. | reverse complement strand
ACCTTTCTTCCGAATTCAAAAAGCGATCTTACAGCCCAATTTTTAAGCTTTGCCCAAGGCACAGCAAATTTATTGGAGATAAACAGAAAAAAGAGGATTTATGTCGAGGGTTTTAAATAATTAGATCGGTTTTTTTATGTGATTTCTAATTCATATTTTTGATTAAATATTTAAGACGTTATTTTAAATTAATATTTGAAGAAAAAATGGATGAGAAAAATGAGAAGTCAACTGCAAATGCAAGTAAAGAAATGATTTCCAATCTAAAATTGAATGCTTCCGATTTATACCATCAGATTGATGTATTACGTAAAGAAAACCAAGAACTTAAGCAAGAAATTCCAAATTTAAAAGCAGAAAAAAAAGTCGAATCATTAATTCCTGAGGGCAATGGGAAAGAAAGCACCGTAAGTAATTTAGTTGAGTTAAATTCAATTCCAACTGAAAAAATAAATGATAAATTGATGGATTTAATGGAAGAACGGGATGATGCAGTAATAAGAATGAAAGATCTTGAAAAAGAAAGAGATGAAGCGGTTTTCCAAAAACAATCATTAGAGCTTGAGATGTCTGGCTTCAAAGTAGAAAATGAAGAGTTGAAAGGTAATTTTAGCAAAGAAAGAAAAAGAGCAGATGAAGCGGTTGCACTAGCAGAGCTTGCTCTTAAAAAATTAAAGGAAAGAAAATAACACTATTTATAACGTTTTAATAAGCTTCTAACCTCTCAACTTTTATTTTTTTTCCATCAACATATCACGTAATGTTAAAATCTGATTCTGAAAATCAAAAAGTTCGATTCATTCATGCAAGTGATATACATTTAGGAACGGGACAATATCAAAGCCCCGAAAGAGCTGATGATTTTTTAAACGTTTTGAAAGGAATCATTGATTTAGCAATAACTAAAAAGGTTAATTTTATCCTTCTAGGCGGAGATGTATTCAGCTCCTTGGATATTTTACCTGAACAACTTGGAAGAATTGTAAAAATCTTAAAAGATTTTAGGGAAAAAACTCAAAATTCTATAAAGATAATCGCGATTGAAGGAAACCATGATATAAAAAAATATTCTCGAGGAGCAAGAATTAAAAGAAGACAATCTTGGCTGAGGTTTTTACAAGATCTTGACCTCCTGATATTGTTAGATATTAATCCTGATGCACCCCCCGAAAAATTGTTTCAAACTTATGATTATAAAACAAAAAAAGGTGGTAAAATTAGAATTGGTAATGTTATCGTTTATGGAACATCATATCTTGGGCGCAGGACTGAAGAAATACTTCCAAAAATAAGATCTGGGATAGCTAAAAATGATGGATGCTTTCACATTCTACTTCAACATTTCGGAATAAAGGGACAAATGAAGAATGTTCCCGGAATTCTACCCTACAAAGTTCAACCTCTTAATGATCGTATAAATTATCTCGCATTGGGCCATTATCACTTGCAATTTAAATTAGGAGGATGGATTTTTAATCCAGGATCAGGTGAAGCTGTTAGTTCCATTGAATCTAATTATAAACGCGGGATTTTTCTTGTTGAGATTAACACAGAAACTGAGAAAAAGAAAAAATTTTCTTTTAATGTCAAAAATATAACTCTAAAAAATCGAGAGCATCTGTGGTTTACCATCTATTTTCCACAGATATTTCAAGGGGAACAAGATGTAATTTCTTTTATCACTGAAAAATTAAAGAAAAAATTCTCAGAGGAAATTGAAGAAAGAAATTTACCCCATTCTAAAAAACCCGTTTTATATTTAGTATTAAGAGGTAATAAACCTCTTTTTTCAAGCAATTTAGATTTGAGAAATTTGCAAGATAGAATTTTAGAACAGTTTCCAGTGATATCAACAAGAATCTATGAAAAATATGTTGAAAATATAAGAACCCTTGAAACCTTCATTCCAATTAATAATTTCGCAAAAATATAATTTTTAACTTTGGTTTGGTATTAGATCCTGTCATCAAGGGTGTTTCCGCAACTTGGACAATGCTTTTCATGAATAATCTCTTTCCAAACTTTACCAAATTTTTCAGGTATTTTCTCTTCTATATTAGATAAAACTTCCGGTTCAAGAGCTATCATCTTCAATTTGTTCTTTCGGTAGAAAGTTTTTTTTTCTGCGGTCGTTTCCTTATATTTTTTCCCAGAAAATCCAAAAAACTCAACGTAAATATCGACTTCCTTGAAATACCAGTCATATTTGAATTTTTTTCCTGTTGTTTTTAGAATTACATCTTCATATTTATGAATAATTCCCTTTTTTGTAAAGAAATCATCAATAACACACTCAGATAAGCTTCTAACTTTGTGCCCATCACTACAAAGATATGATGAGGGGTAATTTGAAGTATATCCCTTTCCATGTTTGGCTTTTATCCTAAGATGATTAATTATCCAAACAGAAATTAATACCAAAACGATAAAAATAATCATTAAAACTAAAAAAATAACGGCGATTCTTTCCATAATATCGTTTTACCTCTTCTATTATTTAAAGCAGCTAGGGTTTTAAAAAAAATTAAATCCTTAAACTATATATTATTCTTGAAGAAAATATGACCACTTTAAAAGAATTTCAAGAAAAAATCAATAAAATTCAAGATAAAGTAAATTTAAAAGAAGAATCGCATCAAAAAAATAAAACTCTGCTTCAAATCATCAGAGACATATGTAATGATACTTTAAAAGAACCTAATCTTAAAGAAGAAGTAAAAAATGAAGCAAAAAAAATACTTAAGAAAGTAGAAAATGATCTATCCTCATTAAAAGTGGGAATTCATCAAGAGAAAAGAACAGATTATTCTAAAATATCAAAAAATAATATATCCGTTGGAGGATACGCCCCAGCCCCGATAAATAATGTGTTGAACTCGGTGCATGCAGGTGCTTTTGATCCTCTTTCAAGCCCAATTTTAAGAAACCTTCAGAAAAAAAGTAAAAGAAATCCAAAAAAAAAAATTGAACAGAAAAAACCAGAAAAAGTAAAAAAACAAAAAGAAGAACCTGTAAAACCACAAAAAAAACCACAAGTAAAACCTAAAGAAGAAATTAAAGAGAAAACTGAAGAGAAAATTGAAAAAAAGCAAGATACTAAGAAAAAAGTAGAGAAAAAAGTAATCGAAAAAGAACCGAAAAAAGTCTCAATACCGAAAAAAACCTCAACTCCGAAAAAATCCACTAAACCAAAGAAGAAAACTGAAAAAAAGACTATTTCAAAGAAAAAATCAACCACAACTTCTGAAGTTAAGGAAAAAAGCACCCCATTGACTCCAGCATCATTAGAAATTGAACAAATTCAATTAACAATTCAATTACCTTTTAAAAATTCTATTGAATTACTAGGAAGACAAGATTTTGATAAAGAAAATTTAGCAATACAAATACCTACAGAATTCTTCTCTCCAATCTTAATGCGAGATCCTGAAAATAAGGAAGCAAAAGAACACTGTGTTATTGAACAGACTGAACCTAAAAAATATTTACTGAAAGATCGCTTCAATCTTAAAAAAACCTACTTCAAAGGTAAATTTGTTGACTCAGACGGCACCCAATTGAAAGAGGGGGATAAATTTATTCTCCCAGTTATGGTTAATGAACAACTTTCATCTCTAACAGTTATTTTTCATGTAGGAAAGAATAAGAAATAAATATTATCTCATTCCATTTCTGCTTTTTTCATCTTCTTTATCTAATATTCCTTCAAAATTAATCGAAAAATTCCACGTTGATCCATTTAATCTCACCAATGAGGGGAAAAGACTATATATTTCCTATAGGAAACAAAAACACAACCATTTGGATATTAGTCAAGATTATTCTTTTAATCCAAATGAAAATTATTGGAATTCATTATGCGAATATTATAGAAAAACCCCCAAAGAACACGCAAAACAATATGCCGAAAATCCGACCTTATTAAACCTAGATGAAAAAGAACGCTTGATTCATGAAGCAAACCATCAGAATCGCTCCCACCTTGAAGAATATCTACCTCCAGATGATCCCGTTCTTATGAAAATCTCCAACCGATTAAAAATTACCTTACCGAACAAGCTCAATTTACTTTAATCTAATAAATAAATAATAAAAAAAAAGCAAAGGTGATTTCCTTGCCCTATTTATTGAAATCTTTAATCTCTTCGCTCAAGTTAAAGCGATTGACATGGTCATGTCTGCTTTAGTGAGCTTCTTTCGACCAGAGTGGCGACTCATTTCAAGAGCTCGATTTGTGAGATCTTTGGCTACTTTTTCTAAATAAACTATCAATTCATCAACTGCATCACGGGATACCATTTCTGCTCCCGATTTTTTCATAAGTTCCCGAATTGGGCTCCATGCAAATACTTTCATTTTTAAATTCTCCGCTTTTGTGGTATTCCACTGATAATTATCGCAAGAAATTTTTTAATTAGTGATGGAATACTACTAATTAGATTATGGTGGGTTGCATATTTAAATCTTGCCTATTTTTTACGATCTGAATGAATTGGATTAAAAAATTTCTGACAAAATCTGATTTGGCCATCTCTTGATATATCTCCCGATATGAAAAAAATCATATATTTTTTTAAAGATCATGGATCTAAATGACAATTACTATAGTTTTACATGCGTAATTAGAATCATATCTAATAATTAATATAAATATATTGCGTATTAAGCAAAAATTTGAAAATTTATTTAATTTGATAATTTTCAATTAATTTCCCCTAAGATAATGATGAAAATTAGGTCAATTTCATTGCTATTTTTCTAAATATAAACGAGCAAGAAAAAAAATGGGGGGGTTTTGATATGATCTTTTTTTAATGGGGTATTTTTTTTTTATCTCTTTAATGTTTTGGAAGAGTTTAGTAAGTACAATAGAATTTTTGTCAAATTTAAATTTAGCATGTCATTCTATTCTAATTTAATAGAAATAATATCTTTAAAATCATCATTAAGAAGTTCTTTCATTTCATTTATATTTTTTTCATCAAATTCTGCGAACGTGATTGCAAACAATGGAAACTCGTGATAATTAATTTTTCGGATATCTAAGGGCTTACTAAATTTATTAGCGAATTTTTCATAATCAACTGATTCAATATCGCGTAATTTTATATCTGCAGGTATATTCCCAACGACCATTGCATAAATTTTACCTTCTTTACCCTTAAGGATCTGATTCCAATCTGGTGCTTCTTGCTCGAAAAATAATTTATAATTATTCGTTCCCCATGCAAAATACGCTAAATCTGTCACGCATAACCCAGCAAATCTCATTGGGTTTGCTTCAATAATACCAATATTTTTATTTTCATCTACGCGGAATTCAATATGCATAGGAAAATTCTTTATTTGAGTAGCTTGACTGATTTTTTCTAGGGTTTCAAGGAAGATTTCCCGTGATTGTTCGATGATTTTCTTGGAAGTAATATATAATCTATCGCTGGTATCTTCTGGAGAGGCAAAATAATGCTTCAATATATTCAATATTACGGGTTTTCCATGAGAATTGAAATAAACATCAACAGCGTATTCTTCTCCTTCAATATTTTCTTCAATAATAAAAGATGAAGAATCAACCACTTCAATTGGGAATATATCATTAATATTATTCATATCTCGTTGAATAAATTTGATAATTTTAGGCCATTCTTCTAAATTCTTAGCAAGATAAACCCCTAAGCTAAAAAACCCAATAGATGGTTTTATGATAAAAGGAAATTTTAATTTTGATACATCCAATTTTTCTAATTTAGCGAAATCAACTTTTTGAAAGAAATAACTCGGGTAAAATGGTTGCATGATTTTTCTGAATTCAAATTTATCTTTGAAGATGGAAATTTTTCGGGGAAGATCTGTAAAGCTCAGATTTTTTTGTATCCA
>JAUWMK010000396.1 GCA_030613185.1 Promethearchaeum sp. | reverse complement strand
ACCTTTCTTCCGAATTCAAAAAGCGATCTTACAGCCCAATTTTTAAGCTTTGCCCAAGGCACAGCAAATTTATTGGAGATAAACAGAAAAAAGAGGATTTATGTCGAGGGTTTTAAATAATTAGATCGGTTTTTTTATGTGTTTTTTGTTTTTTTTGTTTTGGATGTTACGTAGATAATACGTAGATGTCCCTCTAATATTATGTAATTTGATTAATTCGATTTGTGCATAATGAATCGATGACACAATCATGGGCAAGGCCAAAGGTAATAGATGATGAATTACAACCTGGGATGGCCCGATTATTTGCATCGGATGATTCGGAAGGAAGTAAAAATCCAACATTTGTTTGCGATAAAAATATATCTGAAAAAATGAAATACGGGAATAGTGTAAACTACCAAGAATCTAAAAGAACAATGGCCAAACCAATTTTTAATGTGAGTAATCATATCAACTCAAAACAGGAAAAATCACAGAAAAATCAGAGTTCATCAAAAAAAGGTCTAAATTTTAATCCAAAAATTCAATCAAATCGTGCTCTAAGTAGTATGTTAAGAAAAATTCAAAGTAGACAAAATGACCCAAATTTTCAAGATAAACTTTCAAATAATAATTATAACAAAAGAAATTCATCCCAATTCTCAAACACACAAGGTATTCTTAATCATATTCCAAGTGCTTTTTCTCCAAATCAAGGAGTTTCTGGTAATTTTAGCAATCAAAATATTCCTTCTCCTAATAATAATTCTCCTAATAATAATTCTCCTTATAATAATTCTCCTTATAATAATTCTCCCAATTCTCAATTTAACCATCAAACATATAACTTTGAGAATTCCAATCAACCAAGCAATAATACTTCTAATTTAAGAAATTCGACATACCAACATCAAAATCAACATCAACATCAACATCAAAGTCAAAGTCAAAGTCAAAGTCTAAATCAAATTATATCTAGTTCACCTCGGGTACCACTCCAAAAACCTAACTATGCCGAAAAATATCCAAACCCTCCTCCACCAAAACTTCCTCCTGAAGGTCGTGAAATCCCACCGTTTTTAAGTTTTGGTTCAGACGAAGGAATAAATCCTTACCAAATCGAGCATAAAAATCCTTATGATACATCGTTGACTGATGCTTTAAATGAGTCAATTAGTGGTAACAAACGTTTTTCTCCTAGTACTGATGAACAAAAAGGAAATAATTCTCAAAAATCAAGTAGGACTAGTAATTATAACCAAAGTAATTTTAGAAACAACCAAAATAATTCTCAAGGTGGGCTTCAAAATCAAAATTTATATCAAAAAGCGAGAATTGATCAAGTAAATCAATTAAATCATCTTAAAAGGGTTAATTTGAGGAATCAAGCAACTTCACTATTTACAAATTCACAAAATCAGAAATCTATGAATCGAAATCCAAGTAATTTTTCTTCAAGAGAAAATAATTATGATAATTCTTCTCAAAAAGGGTTTGGATATTACAATGAAAGCGTAAACCCAAATCATTCAAATCATTCAAATCAAACAATCCAAAACAACCAAAACAACCAAAACAACCAAATTAATCAAACAAATCAATTTAGCAATTTTATTCAGAATTCAAATATGAAACGAGATTATTTTGAAAAAAATGGACAGAACCAAAATTATAATAATTTAAATGATTCATTTAGATTGAATAGTCAAAATAACAATAATTTAGGGTCAGCTCAACCAAATTCACCAAATTCACAAAATTTCCAAAACTTCCAAAAATCAGATCCATTGGATAATTTCCATCGAAAAACTCTGAGTCTAAAAGAACGATTATACAGACCTTCATCTAACAATTTAGGTGTTCAAATGTATTCCCAGGAAAATCAAAATAATATGGTTAACAATTTTGAATCTCCTTTCCAAGTTGAAAATGCAAAATTGCATAAGGAAAAGTATGATGTCTTTTCAAATTTCGCCCAAAATAGTCCCCTCCAAAATTCTTTACAAGAGAGTTTATCAAATAATACAGTGAACAACATTACTAGTATTGAAGAGGATCCAGAGCAACGAGAAATTTCAATAATTGAAAATTTACATTATATTGAGCAGGCTGAACCCGTGAAACTTGAAGTGTTAAGGTTATTAATGGATAATAAGAGACATCCCGATTGTCAATTGTTAAGAAAAATTAAACGAAAAAGATATATGGGAACGGTAGCCCTAGGTATGATTCTATATAACTTGATTGAAACATTCGGTTCTGACATGATTAGTAAAAATTATGAGGATGGAAATGATATTTATCATATATCTGAAAAATTCAGAGGTTTATTAGAGAGAACATTTGATATCTGAGTGTTTGAAAATAGATCCTCAAATATTTAATTACAGCAATTTTATTTAGGTTTTTTTTACCAATTTTCATAAATTTGCTTTTATTTTCGTTTTAAAATTAAAGTGACAAAAAACTTTTTAAAAATTATGTTTAAGTAGTAAATTATTGATGATTTTATGAAAATTTTGCTAGGGTTAGCAAGGTTTTTCACAAAACTATCTTTAAAATGTAATTTTGAGTGAAATTAAATGACAGAAAATTTACAAAAAACAGAAAAACCATTGCAAAACAGATGGTTAGTTGTTATCGCAGCGGTTGTTTTGGAATTAGCATTAGGTGCTATTTATGCTTGGGGAATTTATGTCCCAAATTTAGTAGCAGAGGGATGGGCAGATTGGCAAACACAACTCCCATATAGTATCAGTTTAGCTAGCTTTGCAGTAACAACTGTTTTTGCTGGAAAATTGAAGGAAAAAATCGGTCCAAGAAAGTTAATTATTATGAGCGCCGCTTGTTTAGGTGGCGGATATCTCCTAGCAGGAATCTTACCTTTGACTTGGTATTCGTTAGTGTTAACAATTGGTATTATTGGAGGGGCCGGTATTGGATTTGCCTACGCCTTACCAATCTCAACTGGTGTAGCTTGGTTCCCGGATAAAAAAGGATTAGTTACTGGTTTGGGAATGGCAGGTTTTGGAGCAGGTGCATTAATTTGGTACTATCTTTTTGATGGAATTTTTAAGGATATTACAAATGGATTAAAAATTGGGTTCATTGTGTTTGGAATTTGTTATGCTGTATTTATTATGTTCTCATATTTATTCTTATATGAACCTCCAAAAGATTATACTGTTCCTGGATACACTCCTCCAGTAGCAAAAGCAGCAGACGGTTCAACTGTTGAAGAATTTAATATGGAAAGCAAAGAGATGTTAAAAACACCCCAATTCTGGATGATATTTGTGTCCTACATGTTTGGTGTAGGTGCGGGGCTCATGGTTATTGGAATTGCAAAGAAATGGCCTGCAGAAGTATTAGATCTTGCAGGATATGATGCTACTACAGTAAATACCGTGACTCAACTAGCAGCAGCACTTGTTTATCCATTATTTAATGGATTAGGCAGGATAGTATGGGGAATTTTGGCTGAAAAACTCTCTTGGAGAAAAGCTTTATTCATAATGAATTCGGTGCAAACCGTATTCTTTATTCTAATTATTTTCCTAGCCAGATCACCACTTGGTTTAATAATCGGAATGGCAGTAATGGCGTTTAATTATGGTGGAAACTTCTCCCTTTTCCCACTAGCAACCAGAGAAACCTTTGGCCCTAAATATATTAGCCAAAATTATGGATGGGTGTTTTTATCATATGGTGTTGGAGGAATCTTACTCCCAATGATAGGGGCCGCACTTAGCGGAGCTGGACATCAAGAAGCTGCATTTATTATTTCTGCAGTTGGTTTAGCAATTACTCTTGTTTTAATGTATCTTTACAAAAAACCATCTAAGCAATAAGAGAATTTTGTCTCTTTTTTTTTCTTAAACCCTTTTAATTGGTTTCATTTCCAAACCACAAATGTAATCATGTAATTTTTGTATTCTATCTTCCCAACGTACTCGATTGTGCATAACTATCGCCCATCGATCCATGCTACGACGATTGGCC
>JAUWMK010000282.1 GCA_030613185.1 Promethearchaeum sp. | reverse complement strand
AAACTGGCGGAACAAACAAAAAAGGAAACTATGTTGTGGAGGAGTCGAGTATTTGAAAATAACGGGATATTCACCGTTTTGAATAAAGGAAAATGAAATTAGTTAGGAAGATTAGTTTCGAAGTTCATGAAAAAAAGCATTAAAAAAGATTAAAGGTCTTGTAAACAATTTTTATAGACAACAAAGAACATATCATCAAAAATATAATAAAATGATATCTAAAAAAGAACCTAAGAATAAAAAGAATGAATTTCATCGATTTTAATATTTTTTCTTAATTGTAATACTTCTTCCAATTTCTGAAAACCTAATAAAATTAGGGTGGACAAGAAGGAAGATTCGATCCTGGATAATATAACGTAGGACCTGATAGAATTGCACCACATATCATAAAACCGAAAAGTAGAACATAAATCCAAAATCGGCTTTGTTTCCATAATGGTGTTTCTTTTGAAGGGGAATAAGAATATTCCATATATATTGATAAGAACTAATCTATAGAAAAATATACTGATATAATATATCAACTTGAAAATATTTTAATATTTACTTAATAAACTCATACTATGAGTTGGATTTCTCAAAAAGTCAAATCATGTATTTTCTTTAAGCCAAAACTCAAAGCAATTTCGAATATCGAAGCATTTCTATATTTATTTTTTATTTCGGGAATGATCATCTTTAATTTTATACCTTGGGATATTCCTCTTTCGAATTCAAACAAAATGATGAATTATCATCAATTTGCTTCGGGTTTATTAGGAATTTTGTTCTTGCGTTTCAAGATAAAAGAAACATCAAGAAAGGAAGAAGATATTGAAAAAGAGTATGATATGGATTTAGCAACTCGCATTTTTTTTTGGATAATTGTTGTATTAATGATTATTTATCAGATTTATAAGTTAATTTTAGCATCATTAAATCCTCCTGAGATCATAACTACTCAAAAATATTATTATTTCTTTCGAGCAATTAGTGTAGTTTTTTGTGAAGAATTACTTTATAGGGGTGTCTTTATAGGAGTATTCCTAAATCACAATTCAGATACCGAACCAAATGTACTGAAAATGACAGGAATCTGTTTATTGTCTACTATTCTTTGGGTTACTTTGCATTTTAATTATGCATCAAACCTAAATATTTTAGGTGAATTGTTGTTTATTGGGTTTTTCTTTGGAATACTTTACTTTTTAAGTAAAAACATTAAGATTTCAATTACATTTCATTTATGCAATAATATAGTATATTCTTTAATGGTAATGGGATTCATTTTTTCTTAATTGTAATTCTTCTTCCAAAATCAAAGGAGATGTGTCTATATATAGACGATAATGCTTTTAGGATAACTGAAACAATGTTAATTGTTCTGATTTACTAATAATTGATTGAGAACGATTTAACGACAAAAATATGTGAGAATTATGAGTGATAAAGTAAAAAAATATACTTTTAAAGATGGTTGGTTAAAAATCCGGTATAAAGGATTATTTGATAAAAAACACATGAACATTGATTTACGGCACATTTCTTTAGTGGAATGGAAGAAAATTATAGTTAAATGGTTGTTATTTCCAGGAATACTTTCTGTGTTAGTATCATTTGGTTTAATGTTTACTATGTTTGATTTTGAAAGAGATATGATTATCTTGGGTGCAGGGATCTTGTTAATAATACTTTCGCTTCTTGTTGGGAAAAAAGGCATAGTGATTTATACGGATGCTAAAAAAATAATTCCGATACCTGGATTAGGAAAAGAAAAATTCGATGAATTTTTACAGGAAATAACAAAATCTACTCCATAACATACTTTTTTTCACCCAATTTTTAATAATTTTATACTCATTTTTGGGTAGATATAAATAGTTGTTTTATTTTTTTTATATTGAGTGAAAATGCCTGAACGCGATGAAATTTTCTTCTATAAAAGAAATAGACAAAAATTTGATAGAATAAATAAAAAAACAAGTGATAATTCTCGAAAACCTCTTGATAAATATTTTAAAACCAAAAAAAGAAAAATAAATTATAATTGGTCTTAAAATTATCTTAAGTTATTCAATTAATAATCCCAATTTTTTTAATAATTCTTCATGATTTTTAGTACAATCTATGTATTCTAAAAGAAATTCAGTATCATATAAATTCAATTGAGATGATAATTGTTTTAATTTCCAATGATTGATTAGTCCTTTTGTTCCTGCATGTGGTTTAAATAAAGATGTCTTTACTTTAGTGTCATTTCCTTCTAAATCGGTGAGAACAAAAACACCATGACGAGTAGTATGCCCCAGTGCTCTTGGTTTAAAACCTTTATTATTAAATTGTTTTCTAACAAATTTCGCTGTAGGATAACGCACCATTTACTTTTCACCAACTAATACCCAAGATTCTGAATTTCGTTTTGATGTATCTATAATAACTTGTAATTTTTCAATTGCAGTTCGTAAATTTTGAGTAATTTTATGATAATCTTGAATAATGTAAGTATCAACCATAAAATCTAATTGTAATATGAATTCTTCTTTCAATCCCTCAATACATTCATCAATTACTCGAATTCCAAACTCCTCGTGTATTCCAAGATAGGCTTCAAGATCTGGATCATATTCAATTTCAATTTGAATTGGTTTGAGTAAAGGTGGATAATCTTCAGAAGTTAAATATAATTTTTCAATTCGTTTTATTTCTAAAACCTCCCCAACATATCTTTTTGTTTTAAGTCGTGCTTCAACCCCAATTAGTTTCGAAGGGATTTTAAAAAGATCTATAATATTTGATTCTTGCTCTTCCTTAAAAATGCATTTAATAGGAGTATTAGTTTCATCAAAAAAAGTAAAATATCTTTCTTTACCATCTGCTTTAATTCGTTTTATAGTTCCAATTCTTTCTACTTCTGCTTTTTCATATTCTCGTTGTAACCAATTACCAACTCTTTTATAATATGTATAGTCGATTTTCTTTGGAAGATTGATAGTGGATGCAGATGTTTTTATTTCGATGGAAACATTTGGTTGAGATATAAGATTTTGATAATTTCTCAAGATTTTAGGTCTAATATTATTATTTGAGAAGCGTTTAGTGATTTTTTCGTAAGCAACTTTTTCTTCAGTTTCTCGAATTTCATCAAAATATTCAAATGCAGTATTTAATAATGTAACAATTTTTGGGTCTCCTGTAAGAGTTTTTTGAATAGTTGTAGAAATTTCAAGTTCTGCACTTCCACCATCATAACCTGTAAAATATAATTTTCTCTCATTAAAAAAACGTTTGCGATCTTTAGATTTTTTTGGAATTTTTTCAGTTGCTGTAGAGATATTATATAAAAGTCGATTAAATTCAATAAGAATTTTACCAATGACATCAATTGGCGCTCTTTTTGAACCAATTTCACTTCCTGTTAAATAAAGAGAAAATTTTACCATTTATTTCACCAAGATTCTTTCAAGTTTTACTAAGTAATCGACAGATATAAAACATATTAAACAGATGTGGTTTAATAGATTCTATATTAATAGATAAGAAGAAAATAATCAAAAATGTTCACTTCTGTTTAGAAATTTGAACAAATTCATCCTAATTTTTTATACATTATATATTAAGGAATTAACATTTTTTGACTAAATTTTTAAATAGAATTGTTCAGTTTTCTGAAATAAATTGATTTAATTTGTTCAATTTTCTTTTTTCTTTACACATCAGATGTGAAAAATATGCCAAGAAATTCAGGATGGATAGACACCTCCAAAAATAAACAAATTCGAACTATTGCTATTGTTTCGGTTTTAGTTTTGATGGTAGGTGCATTTGCTATCTGGGGCGGTCCAGCATTGGGATTATATTCAATGGGGGCTGACGATGATGTTGTCGTAGACGATGTAGTTGTAGAATACGACTTTTATGCTTTTAATATGACTGACTCCATTAATGGAGTGAGTCTGGAACTGGTCAATTGCACACCTTATTATGTGAGCACAGTTGGCCTTGATGATGAAGATATTGCTGTTTTAACTTATTCTGATTTTACAGCAGGAACTAAAAAAATAAATATCGATGAAACGGATAAATTCGATATTGATGATTATGAAGATAAACTTGTCATTTTCTTGCTTGAGCAGAAATATGCACAAGACAAATGGATTTCACCAATTGGTGGAATTAATTACGACACAATGATGAACAAAAGCACAGATCTCAATCTGATTGCTTTTGAGAGTGATGGTGGTGGTTTCACTGTTAATCAAACTGCTGATCCAAAATGGACAGTTCAAGTTAAGGCAATTACGGATGCTTATAAAAGTAAATTAGGATTTGAATCCCCATTGTTTGATTTTCCAACTGATGCATGGAATTATACCACAATTAGATTAAAGTGCAACGAAACTTCAAAATATGCAAATTTCGATATGCCAAATGCAGCATTGGAATCTGTAGATGGAGTATATTCATATTTTTATTTCAGTGATGATTGGACATCTGTAGATTTTACAGAATATGCCCTAAATATTGCTTCAACTATAGGAACAGATTTCGAACTGATTGAAATTGCATGCGGTTACGGAAATTTGGATTCATCAATAACCATTTATGACACTCAAAATTAATTTGAGAGTGATTAAATAAAAAAAGAGTGGTTATTATGAAAAAAAAATACAACTTTTTTACAATTTTTCTTCTTTCTTTAATATTTATATCGGTTTTTATTCCATTTGCCGGTGCTGCACCATTTACAGTAGGAGATCCTCCATATATACCACCCCCACCCCCACCTCCAACAGCACCTTATATCCCTCCAGTATATACAAGTCCGATTGTTGTTCAAGATCCAGGGGATGAAATACCAGGTGGAAGCACTGTATTTCCAGACATTGAAGAATTTGCTAATTTAGATTCTGAACTTGGAAATTTTGCTAAATTAAAAGACGATTATTTTAAAGTGACACTTGGATCCACAGGAGATGCAAATGTTAGAAAAGAAATTGGTGGAATTTCGATTGTAAGTTTTGAAAACGACGGGATCGTAGGATACGCTGAAGACGGAAACCCACTTTATAAATATCGAATGAGATGCGAGTTTTACATTCTCGTTTACACAACATATAGTGTTTCTGATTTTTATTCATTACAACAATTCTCTGAAAAAGTTAATTGGTTGCGTGTTGACACAGCAGGAGCAATGTCATGGGGAGATATTTATGACACTTATTACTATAATTTGGAATATGATGAATATCGTGTAAATTATGCAGATCTTGAATCAAAGCCAAATGGTGGTGCTTATGATATACCGATTGCTGTTGAATTTAACGTTCCAAACTCGGGAGCAACATTGAATGTTGGTGGGACCGATTATCGCATAATCGATGTTGCAACTCAGATTGCTTCACTATCAACTTCAGAACAACCTGCTGAAACAAATATAATTGGATCAACAGATGCTAAGTGGTCATCAGGTGCACAATCTGGAACTGTGACTGCTCATACAACTGAAAAATTTTCAGATGCGACTTCTAATCAAGAAATAGATGATGATGACGCAAAAGAAGGTTTACAAAGTGAATTAGATCGAGTAAAACCGGGATGGAAAAGTGAAGAGAATCGAGTTAAAATTACTGATTCAACGCATAATACTGTTGCTATGGGAACAAATGCACGAATTGCCTCAGGGGATTCAACACATTCACTCAGTGGAACATATAACGTAAATGTTGGTGCAAATGTATATCATTACAAATCAGATATTAAAATAAAATATGCTCAAATTCGGTGTGATATTAGACCGTTATGGACTGGAGCAGGAGTTATGGCAACTTCTGATAAAGTAGTTGATCGCATTGTCGGGTTTGGTGTTGATAATTATTATACAAAACAAAAATTACGTTGTGAAATCGATGTTTATTCAAAATTAGAAACGTTGGAAGCAGAACCGACCCCTGATATATTTACGGACCCTTCAATTCCGAATATAACTGAAGACATTAATTTTGATGATTCAATTACAGGGGATACTGATGTAGAAGTTCAGGATCCAGGAGAAGGAGTTGGAAATCAAATCATGGATTTTATTCAAAGCCCAGAATTTCTTTGGATGCTGGCTGGAATAGGTGGTCTTGTTATTCTTGGTGTAATTCTGTATTTGAGATTACAATCAAACAAAGTAATAGTAAACGTTCGTTAATCTCTTTTTTTATTAATATTAAAACAGGTAAGCAAAATGTCAATTTCGCTTATAGAGCAATATTATGATGCACTTTTGGAAGATCCAAAGCGCGCAAATAAAATACTAAATGAAATACTCGAAGAAGATGAAAAAAATGGAACTTAAAAAATATAAAAAAAAAATTTATTTATTTTTAATATTTATTCTAATTATATTTTCAATAAATAATAATAATAATAATAGTATT
>JAUWMK010000167.1 GCA_030613185.1 Promethearchaeum sp. | reverse complement strand
TTTTTTTGCTTCTTCATCATCTTCAACTACATCTTCCTTCTTTTTCCTAATTGCAGCTTCTTTATTACCTTCAATAATTACCTTATCTGAATCTTCATCATCTTCAACTACTATCAAGCCATCTTCTGATAATTCTTCCCCTTCATCATCCACACCTGCATTTGCAAGAGCCTGATCGAAGTTTTTGACATCATCATCAGAAACTCCTCCACCTAAATAGCTGAAATTCTCTAATAGAAGATCATCCTTTAGTTTAAATTCATAATCTAAAGCAGTTCTACCCATTTTCCATTGGAATGATTCAACAGCATCAAGCGAATTATCCAGAAACTCAATCGCGTATTGCGTGTGTTTATTTAGCCCAAAATCGAAGCCTACAAGCTGCGTCCTCTTTCTCATGAACTCCGCTATGGAACCTTGTTTAATTGCTCCCGTATCCGAGGAACTTGCTTTACTTTTCGCCATTTCTTTCAACCTTGATAATTTTATTTAAATTTTTGATGATGAACTTCTTTTTATTCTCCGACTAAATGCGTTCGTTTGCGCATGAATTCTGCTTTGATACCTTATTTAATTGCTCCAGTATCCGATGAACATACTTTACTTTTCGCCATTTCTTTCAACCTTAGTAAGACAATTTATATTTTGGATCATAAAGTTATTGAACTTCTTTTTTAATAAATTTTCAAATGAAAATACAGCAGCAACGATATTTAAGCATTTGGAAATTCAGCAACAATATTTAAATTTTTTGGAAATTACTGGTTTTTCCTTTTTTCGATATTAGGAGAATTTCAGCGATTTTTTTACTATTTTTGTAGTATTATTCAATTTATACTACAAGCTTTTTTTAAATCCTATCTATTTTTTTATTAATGGAAGAATTTAGGTCAAATAATCATCCAACTAAAGATATTAAAGGACAGAAAAGTGGTCGATTAAAAGGTATCACAATTTGTTTTTGCTTAACGGGAAGTGTTAGTATAATGGATTCCCCACATATAGCTAGAGATTTAATTCGCCATGGTGCAGAGGTGATTACTGTGATGTCAAAAGAATCGATTAGATTAATTCATCCAAATTTAATGGAATGGAGCACTGGAAACAGTGTCATTACTGAAATTACTGGAAAAATCGAACATATTGCCCTTGCAGGTGAATCAGCCAGAGAAGTCGAAAAAAATAAAAATATTGTTAGTGAACAAAAGAGTGAAAAAAGATCAGCAGATTTAATCTTAATTTGCCCTGCTACTGCAAACACAATTGGAAAAATCGCTTCGGGAATTAGTGATACTCCAGTGACAGCAATTACTATGGTAGCCCTTGGAAGTAAAACTCCTATAGTTATTGTCCCCTCTATGCATTTGTCAATGTTTCAAAATCCTATTGTTCAAAAAAATATAAGTATTTTAGAAAAATTGGATGTAAAATTCCTTAATCCTCGAATTGAAGAAAATAAAGCAAAAATAGCAACAGTTGAAGATGTCTCTTCATATATTTTAAATTTCTTTGCAAAAAAAAAAGACCTAAAGGGTAAAAAATTCCTAATAACTGCAGGACCTAGCCGTGAATGGATTGATAATATCCGATTTTTGTCAAATCCATCAAGTGGTAAAACTGGAATGGCTTTTGCTAAAGAAATTGTAGAACGTGGTGGAGAAGTAACTTTAATTTATGGGCCTGGAACTGAAGAAACACCTATCGGGACAAAAATAATTCATGTTAATAGCGCAACAGATTTTAGTGAAGCATTAAAAGACACAATGGCAAAAAAAGAAAAAAAATATGATGTATTGATTTCTACTGCAGCAATTGCAGATTTTACTATTAATCCAAAGGAAAAAATTGATGGAAAAATTTCTTCGGATAAGAAAGATCTTCAATTAAATTTAGTATCTACTCCAAAATTAATAAATCTGGCAAGATCGTTATCTGAAAATTTATTTATTATCGCTTTTAAAGCCGAAAATAATTTAGAAAAAGAAGAATTAATTGAAAAAGCCTATAGTAGGTTAAAATCGGTAAACACTAATCTAATAATTGCAAATAATGTTAGTTCAAATTATGTTAGTTCAAATAATAAAAAAATTGGTTTTAGCAGCGATACCAATGAAGTCTTCGTCATTGATAAGGATAGAAATGTAACTCATTTAGAATTGGCTTCAAAACAGGAAATAGCATCTAAAATTTTGGATATTATGCTAAAAAAGATTTAATTTTCTACTATTTTTTTTTTTTACCTAAATCTGCAAATGGGAATATTTATTGTAATGATCACTAAAATTCGCCCCGACATTAAAAGTTTTTAACGGATTTCTTCTTAACTATCAAGTATTGTAAAAAAGGGATAGGTAAATCGGGGAAATTAAGAAAATGGCGTATTTGGAAGTAACATACCACAATGATGAAATGCATAGAAAAAAGGAATTTAGAGTTATTTCAGTTGAGGAAATATGCGGCAATCATATTAAAGTCAAAAATTTAAACATCAGAGAAAAAATTAACCAACTAGTTGAGAAAAATCCAAAAACTTATCATGCTTCCAATAGATTTACTGTAATTAGCCCTAATTTAAATGATATAACAGTGACAAATGGAAAATCCAATTGGATATTATTAAAAGGCGTAAAATCTACAAGAAAACAAATTAATATATTGCTACTTGGAAAAATGATTTGGGGGATTGAAATATCCAGCGGACTAAGATTAAAAGCAAGCATAAATAAGCACGGAAAAAAGAAAATTGCAGATTATTTGGAAGAAAAAGTTCAATCTATCTTCAATGAACCAGCAGCATGGCAAGAAGTTCAGTTTTTTTATCGGTAATTGTTTAGTATAATTATAATAAATTTTCATAATTATAAATTAATCCTCAAATAATTCTCCATAAATTCAAATTTATCAAATAATTTCATAAAATTGATGTCGAAAATTCTCTTAGATGATTTTTTAAATGCAATTGATGAAAGGAAAGATTATTTCTTCAAATCAATTAATTATAAAAAAAAAGATCTAAAAGAATCAGAAAACTCAAAAAAAAACCTTGATTTTAAGAAAAGTGTTCATATTTACAGCCATTTAGATTCAGATGGTTTAACTTCAGCAGCAATACTAGCCTCTGCACTAAAAAGAGCAGACATTAGTTACCAATTGTCTGTTCTACCTCAATTGGAGACTAAATATATTGAAGAAATTAAACAAGAAATAAAATCATATAATAGATTCATAATTTTTTCAGATTTTGGAACAGGGCAACTTAAATTTTTGAAGAAAGAACTTGGATCTGATAATTATTTAATATTAGATCACCATCAACCAGAAAATCTCAAAGAGCAGCCAGATATATTTCATGTAAACCCATATTATTATGAAATATCTGGAGAAAGCGAAATTTCAGCCGCCGGAGTTTGTTATTTATTTGCAAAAACATTGGATCCCAAAAATATAGATCTTTCTTCATTAGCTATTATTGGAGCTTTGGGAGATATGCAAAATAAAGGAGATAAAGGTAGTTTTATCGGAGTCAATAAATTAATTCTCGATGACGCAATTAAAATTGGAAAAATTACTGTAGAAAAAGATCTCGCCATATCTCGCCACCAACCCTTGCATATAGCACTAGCTTATTCTTTGCCTGAAAAATTGCCAACAATTTCTGGAAATGAAGAAAAAGTAAAACTATTTCTAAAAGCCCTTCAAATTAAAATGAAAAATGAATGGAATGAAAGAAGAACTCTTTTTAATCTCTCTTCTGGCGAAAAGAAAACACTCTTGAAAGCATTGATAAGTGAAGGTTTTGAAAGAAATAATAAATCGAAAGATTTTGCAGGAAAGCTTATAACAAACTTTTATAACTTATCAAATTTTGATCCCATTCCGGATGCTAAAGAAATGTCAAAACTACTAAATGCTTGTGGACGTTTAGGATTCCCTTCTTTAGGAATTTCTAGTTTAATGGGAGATAAGAAGTCATTGCAAAAAGCGATTGAAAAGAATAAAATCTTTAAAAGAGAAATATCTACTGCAATAAGATTGGCTGAAGAAAACATCCGAAATTACCAAAATATCAATACTTTTTACCACAACGAAATCAATGAGAAAATTGTTGGAACAATTTGCTCAATTTTAGTGCATTCTAAAGAAGAAATGAAGTTAAAACCATTAATAGCATTTGCAGACTCAGATAATCACTTCTTAAAAGTTTCTGCAAGAGCCGATCGTGAATTAGTAAAAAAGGGCTTGAATTTAGGTAAAATTTTAAGAGAAGTTTGTAAAAAAATGGAGATCATTAATCCAGCAGGAGGACATCCTCCAGCGGCCGGAGCTAAAATAGCTTCATCAGAATTAAAGATTTTTATTGAAGAAGTGGATAAAGCAGTTGGAGAAAAAAACTAAATGTTAATCAATTCATTTTCAAAATTTTGAACTTCGATAGGATCAATACCTTTTTCGATTTTTATTTTCTTCTTTATGCCAAAATATGCACATGCAATTTTTGCCGAAGCAATAATCTCCGCTTTTTTCAGAGGTTCAGTGTCTGGTTGATTACCTATTAACTCTTCTCTATTTTGCTTTACTCTGTCTAATAAATCGGCCATTCGAACAACAACTTTGAAGTTTAATTGGTTAACTATTGCTACTCTTGTTATATTATTGATGTCGAAAAAACCTAATGAATTAAATTTAGAACCTAAATAGCCTTTCAAGTTAACAGAATTCTTCTCACATTCAATTTCTAACCAATCTTCAATGGATAAGTCTCTCCTTAAGAAGATTATCTCCCATTCAATCCCAATTGCTTTTAAAAATGACAAAACTTCATCATTTAGAGATTCGGCTTTGATAATGATATAAAGTTGCAATCCAGCATATTTCATGGTTTTTTGCATGTACAAACCCCTTTGTTGCAAACTACTCATTAATTTAAGTTCTATATTCGAAATTGTTGGATGTGGGTCCTTTATTTTTGCATCCAATAGAATAATATTTCCTTTTTCTGGATCAAAAACTCGATCACAGATGCCTATTATGCTATCATTAGCATTTATAAAATTTAACAAACCGCTCATTGTAGGCTCGACATCCATCATAATTAGATCAGTTTCTTCAATTGTAACATAATCATGCTCCCCAGAACCGATAGCTAATTTTATAGAAAGTAAATTTATTTCTTTATTTTCTCCAAAGGATGTTTGAATTGCAATGTTTAGTGGTTCAATCTCATTTTCAACTATTTTTATATCAGCGAGTATTGATTCAAATGGATCTGGCGTTTTAAGATATTGATTAATAACTGGAGCCTCTGAAGGAGACACAATTAAGTCATAATCACCTAATTCTTTCTTAATTATAAGATATAATCCTCCATCTCTGCGATAGAGAGTTAATGCGGTGTCTTTGTCTATTGATGCATGGAATTTTGTATGACCTTTTTTTGAATGTCGTTTATTTAATTTTCTTTTCCAAAATCTGTTGTTCATCAAATTTTTCTCATCTTATTAAAGTAAAGTAAAATATTAAAGTAAATTCCCTCTAGAAAATTATAAAGATAATAAAGAAAATTATTAAAACAATATAAAATGTGGAAAAAATCTTTTTTCGATAGTTTAGAAAATTTGGGCGTTCCCTCTCATATGATAAAGAGATCTTCAATCGGATTTAATGATATTTGGAAACCAATATTGGAGCTTTTTCAACATAGGAAAATTCCTGAACATGGATGGAGTAACTTTCAAATTCGACAATTATTGAATGTCTTAAGGAATTTAGATTCTGATAAGGATCCCGGCTCAATTAGAATTGGTGAACGTGAGGGAAGAATTTCTACGGACATACTTAATGAAATTTCAGGTGGTTTCTGTCATGGAATTGGTAGAAGTGGTGAATTAACAGCTGCTCAACCAAAGGCAGCAGGCGCATCCTTAATGCAAAATCTAACAAATAAAATTGTTTTATCTTTAATAAAGGCATTAGGTTTACCAAATCTAAAAGCTGCTTTAACAGTTCCTTTTGGTACTGGAATGAGTATTGGTATGGCAATTAGAGGGGCATTAAATTATCATAAAATCGATTTCCATGGAAAGCCCATTGTTTTAATGACTCAAATTGATCATAAATCTCCAAGAAAAGGAATAGAATATATTGGAGGAGTTTTAAAAATAATCTCTGGAAGATATGGTGAAAATTATTATGCAAAAGAAGGAGTTTTTACAAATATTGAAGATATTAGGAATATTTATCAATCAAATTCAAACAAAATCTCAGCAATTGTTTCAAGTGCATGCTTTTTTGCTCCTCGTGTGCCAGATAATATAAAAGAAATAGCAAAATTTGCCAAGGAAAATAAGATCATTCATATAATAAATAATGCATACGGATTGCAATCACCAGTTCTGTCAAAAATTATAAGGCAATCCATTGATGCTGGGAGAGTAGATGCCATAGTACAAAGCACAGATAAGAATTTTTTAACACCTGTAGGAGGGGCAGTGATTACATCACCAAATCCAGATCTCATTGATACAATTAGCAAATGTTACGCCGGACGCGCATCTGCTTCTCCTGTTGTTCAGCTTTTAGTTTCGTTACTCAGTATGGGAAAAAAAGGATATCTTTCAAGAATAGAAATTCAAAAACAAAATCGAAAATTATTGGAAGATTCTTTAACAGAGCTTGCAAATGAATTTAATGAGCATATTATTGAATGTAATAATCCAGTTTCTTGTGCAATGTCTTTAAAAAATGTAAATCCAGAAAAAATAAAAGATTTAGGAGGTATATTATACAACTTGAGGGTTACTGGACCTCGGTTTATTAATATTCATAAAGATCCGTTCGGTTCATGTACATCCGAGATGAAATGGCCTTATGTAGTGATGAATGCAGCAATAGGTGTTAAAAAGGAACACATAAATGAAGCAGTTAATCGTTTAAAAAGGGCTATTAAGCAAATACAATAATTTTTTCATTAAATTGTTATAAATACGAATCCGAAATTTTTTTATTTTCAAAGCGCTAAATTTTAATCAGTGGAGGAAAAAACATGGGACTTTTAACAACTTTCGCGGAAATAAATAAAAAATGGCCAAACCAATCTTTTAAAATACTATATGATCCATTAACGAAGTTGGAACTTTTTGAATTAGGATATTTTGCTTCTTCTGATATCCCATTTAGATGCTTCTCAATTAAATTGAATCCAGGAGATGATCATAATAAAGATGTTGCATTATTATACTCGGCTGCTTCAAAGCAATTCATAAGCCTATTAAATAAAGAAGATGGATTAGTTTTAACATTATATGAGAACAATCAGGATGAAATCTCTCAACATCTTGAATTAATAAAAACGAATTTTGAAAATTTTAAAACACAATTAGCAGATAAAGCAGCAGATTTACGAGACCAAATAACCAAATGTGTTTTGGTTGAACGAAAAGTTGATGAGGCAATGCACTTAGCACTTTCAAATGAAGTAAATCGAAGGGTTTATTTTGCAATTGGAGAATGCAGAGAGAGAGCAGCTTTAATACCAATATTCCAAAATTCAAAAGGAGCAGATTTAGTTCAGCTAGCACTTCACAAGTGGATGGATTTCGCATTACGTCTTAATCAAGATGAAAAATTTCCAGAGGATAAAACTGTAGGATTAATAAAAAATTTCTTACAGATTAAAAAATGGCTAAAAGACTTAATTACAAAGCAATTGGCAGGTATATCAACAGCTAAAGAAGTTATTAGTGTAGAGTAGCCTTTCTTGTACGTTGTTCAATTTTTTCTCTAATCCCTTAAGTAAACCTACTGAAACTCTTTTTTTCGGTTGATTTCGATTTTTTTAGATAAGTAATATAAGTTCAAAATTTAATTTTTTATTTATGAAAATGAAATATAAAAAAAAACATCAAAAAAAGTTTCTTAATTTTAGTGTATTAATCCTTTTTATGCTTGTTTTGAATATTAATTCTACGTATATGTTCAAAAATTACGACTCATTATATATAACAGATAATTACGAAGATGACCATGAAGATTTAAGTCCAGAATTAATTATTGAAAGCCCTAAAAATGCAGACTATAATAATCATTTAGATTTCATGCCATACGGAACATATATATATGCACCGAATTATATTCAACGGTTTGTTAATCAAACAACTTTTGATTACATCTATTTTAGACTTTATGATGCAAATGGTGGAGGATTTTCCAAATTTAGAGTTTATGTTGATGGAATTTTAAGTAAATCAGAAGATTGGCCATCAAATGAACCAAATTTTTATATTAGACCACATATTGAATCTATTGGAATCTATAATATTACAACACAAGCATTTAGTGATCGATCACATGAATGGGTAACACATAATTCAATATTAAATGTAACCCTTGCAAGTCCATGCATTTCCCCATTTTATGAAGACTTTTTGCATATCCAAAATTGGGGAAGTAACTTAGATTGGAATATTGATGCATTAGATCCCAGTTATTATAATTACACTATTTATATAAATGGCGCAAACGTTGATTCGCAAACGAATTCTTATAATAATGATATCAGTTTTTATTATCCTGGTTCCGGAGATTTCAATACGTTAGGCAAAGTTAATGAAATCAGATTAGAAATCATAGACGAAACGGGAAAGGTAACAATTAATCAATTTAATATAACCAATGTTGCAGATAGCGACCCTTACATTAACCAACTTGAAAAAAATTGTGAACAAATAAATTATCTTACACTTTGGGAGACTGAAGGTTTTATAATACGAACTTCTGCTTCTTCTCCTCAAAATGATTTAGATAAAATCGTAGTGACTGTTAATAATTTACCTGTTTACACAATCGATAATGCAGTAAGTAATACAGAGTATGAAGCACCCATAGATACTAATATAATACATAAACTTAAGGATGAATATGGCAATATAGACACAAATCTGAATTTTAGAGCAATTGCTGTAACTAAAGATGGTAGAAGTTCTATTTGGGATTATAGTCCAAGCCAATATATGGAATTGAGATATTATAATTATGAAGAGCTTATTGAGACAACAGAAGATGTTAATTCTGGAAGAAATATTGAAACATTGGAGATGACTGAAATGCGAAATTACAAAATGAAATACAGCCTTACAGTTGTAACTGATGTTTTATCTCCAACAACGTTGACAATAGCTAGTTCAACAGGAAGTGCTTTTGAAAATTCGTGGGAAACTCTTCAAGAGCATTGTTATGACAGAGATAATGGGATGTGCAATATTTTCGGACAATTTGACACAGATAAGGGCTGGTTTCAAGGAGGGATGGTATTCTGGATTAGTGTAGCAAATCAAACAGCAGTCCAATTTCCAATGACTGTCAAAATTGTTTACCCTGAAGAGATGCAACCAGATGAAATTGATAAAAATTGGAATTTACAATTCATGCATTGGATAGAAAATTGTAGAACAAATGACAGAGATTGGTTTCTTTACAGCAATGAATCTGTGTCACAAAATAGAGATGAAACCATAAAAGAAGTTGGAGAAAACGCAATAGAAGTTTTAATATACTCTCAAGGACTCTATGCTTTTGGAATTGAACCAGGAGAAGAAGGTTATTATCGTGAAGGATTCTACATCTCGAGTTTTCCAATTGGATTATTTATTTTTTCTTTTGGAATTGCAGCTATGACAATTTCTCTTAAATTTAAATCAAAAATCAAAAATAATTGATTTTTTTTCTTCTCTCACTTTATTAACTTTTTTTTATCCCTCAAAAATCTTTTGAAGTTGTAATTTGAGCCCATATTCCAATACTTGTAGAAGAAAGCCCTCGGCACTCAACACAGACCCTTGCTCCCGCTCGATTCGACGACGAAAATAAGG
>JAUWMK010000041.1 GCA_030613185.1 Promethearchaeum sp. | reverse complement strand
GGATATTCAGGAGAGTCGAACATATATAGTGAAATGAAGACCAAGTTTTGAATTTATTGGTTAATACCACAATTGTGTGTTGATTTTGACACTAGATTATTTTGAAGATTAATGAAAAAATATAAAAAAAACGCTTTAATGCAAAAATTTACTCTGTTTTTATTGAAATGGGTTATATCCCAATTTATTAACAATTATATGGACTAATACCTTATAAAAATGATTATAATATTGACCTGAATTATAATCCTCTTGGAATTTTAATGGATTTTGAACTCCCATTTCCATCGCAGCTAAAATTATAAAATAATTCTGCCAATATTTATACATGTATTTTCGATCCCATTGGTTATTATTAAAATCATCTATTTGATTATAATCTGGAACTAAATCAGGATTATAGCTTGAATGAAAAGGATCTAATGTAGGATTATAGGCGCTATCATTTATACTTAAATAATCATTCATGTAAGGAGATAAGAAAGGAAATAGATCAAGATGAGGATTATTAAATCCTGGATTATTAGCAAAACAAAGAAATTTACCAGATGCATCCGTTCTTATTCCAAAAATATATTGAATCCGGTTAACCCAAGCCTCTTCTAAATTCCATTCTTCTAAATGTTCACCCATATGAAAAATAACATCGTGAAAATGCAATGTTGGATTATCGTGTATAATTCTGCTAATGGTGTCATATAATTGATCTCTTTGATCTATATAATCATAAAAAGGAGTAATCACTGTTAAAAACTTCGGGTTGTAAACAGAAGAAATGTCCACAGTAGAAACCCTTACGCCAGGATGATAATCAATAGAATAGCCATTCTTAATCCATTCTAATGCAGCAGGTTCCTTTTTATGAAAATAAACATCACCTCGTTGAGTTCTTGCCCGATAACCATAAATTTCGTGGAATATTGTGTCCCAATTATGCCAAACTGTTATAAAATCTCCAAACTGGGGTTTTCTTCTCATAACTCCATTATGATAATATGAAAGAATATAACCACTTGGTAAATGAGTAGGGCCAACACTTTCAGATCCGAATAATAATCTAACTGAATCTAATAGAGTTCCTTTGAATTCATGGTGTTCGTCACCTCTAAATATTGGAGAATCGGGCTGTAAAAACAATTTTATGAATTTGAGTTCGTTATTAAACTCATAATTAATTTGGTATTGGTTACCATCTATTGAAATATCGACGATGTCCGAATCCCCGAAACGACCAAAAAAGGTTCTCCCATTAAACTGAGATAAAAATAATTTTGGAAAAGATACACTGTGCATTGTGTCTGATGTGAAAACGGGCCAAAAAATTTCAGGGGATTCTAAATCATAGTTCTGGATATATTGGGCACCTTGATATGACATGAATTCTGAAATCCAATGATCATTTCGGTATTGGCTACAATAGGCGTTGGGTAAAAATTGACTTAAAAATGGATCACTCGCTATATCTGAAACCGCACTTGTTAATAATGTCCAAGGAGTTGATAATTTGTGCATTAGGTCATCGAACATCACTCCTAAATGGTATAATAAAGCTGTATTATCGGATTGGGCTAAACGATATTGTAATGAAAAGTGTGTTTCAGGATTTGAAACAGGAAATTCATTTTCATTAAAATATATGGCCAAAATCATTGATAAAGATTTTTCGACACCATTCATATAAATGGTCGAATCGGTTGTTTTCATTGAATTAGATTTTGGATAATAACTGGGGGTGGTTATAGAACATATATATGAATTGAATTCAAGTGAATCTATTAAATTTCTTACGAATTCTAAATTTGTTCTATGTTTGAAAAGCTCCCAGAGCCAACCTGCCCGTTTTCCTATACTCGAACGAAAAATTGTAGGGGTTATTGTTTGCCAATTTTTCCATAAATTCATGGCGGTTATGTATTCTTGAGAACTTGTATCTGAAAAATAATTAGGGGAGGTCAAAATAGATTTTATAACCATATCACCTAATTCAGGTAAACAAAAATCTGATAAACGGATAGCTATACCGTAAATCAAACTATAATAAGATGCGGGAGTAGGGATTCTCTTTTTATAATCATCAGATGTTTCTTCGCTTCTCCTTTCTGGTAAAACCACTTTACCTGTAACATCTATTATTAACAACATTCTTTCGAACATGTCCCAAATTGCATAAAGATTCTGTCCATAACCTTGCATTTTATTTCTGAAATGATTAATCGAATGGATATTATAAAACAAGAAATTAGATATCGCGTGATAATAATAGGTTTTCATTTGTTTATTTAAATCTAGGTCCGAGTGGAATTGGAATTTTTCTTTATCTGTTAATACTATATCACCTTTTAATACCAAAGCTAGAAATTCCAATTTATGAGTGATCCAATAAGGAACTAAATTATTGGCAATAAAATCAACGTTATTTATCAATCCAGAATATTCCAAATCGGATATGATTTCTTTGCTATGGAAATATTCAAAAATATCATCAGATGACATTGTCGAATCTTCATGAATTCCCACAGGATAATTTTGATTAACGTCTAAAATTTCATGGGTTATTCTATTTTGAAGAACATAGGGAGAAGCTATTACAGTTAAATCGCGGTTTATAATATGGTCGGGGGAATTTGTGTCAAGATGGGATTGGAAAACAGCACTATTTTCTACTTTTTCTTGAAAATTCTGAGATTGGTGCCAAAGAATAGAGTTTCCATTTAAATCGTGAAAACCCGAGAAAGATAAAGAAATAGGTTTTCCTTTAGGCGTTTTTTTAAATTTTGGTAAACCATCTTCTCGGAAATTTTCTGTAGAATCAACCATATCAAACCTATACCTCATGAAAATTCCGGTTTATTCTTATGTTTTTTACAGTTTTTGTCTTATATACAGTCATTTTTTTCTCTCTAATATATTTGATTCTATGTAGAACGTCGATTTAAATAAATAGAATGAGGTAACTGGTTTTTTAAATAAATCTACTATAGATTATCTATGATGTAACTCGAATCATCAACAATTCATCCGAAATTGCTAGAAAAAAATTTGTATAAAAAATAAAAAAAAAACTCTTCCGTATTATTCTGTTTTTTCTTCTGCTTTTGCAGCGGCTTCTTCAGCCTCTAATTCTTCTTCTAACTCTTCCAGAGGCACTGGAGGTGGAGTTGTGATCATTGAATATCCTATCCAAGCTGCCAATAATCCAATACAGATAATTCCGAGGGTTAAAGGTAACACTACTGCCCATTGCCAATTGAAACCAGGAATTCCAAAAAGTCCAGCAAGTCCTGCCATTGTGTCTGGGTGGTGCTCATAATACAAGGAAATTGGCCCCCAGAAGATGTAGAAAACAATCAGAAGTAATCCGAAGAGGAATATAACAAATCCAAACGCTTTATCTTTAGCCATTATTTTTCATCTCAATTTTTTATTTTGAGGATATTTAAATCCTTAATTTTTTAGATATATTTTAGATAATAAAAACCAATCCTTTTTAACAAATTTTTTAATCAGGAAAAGAGTATTTTTTGAAGAAGCTGCTTTTTTTAATTTCTGTTCCGCAATTTTCACAAACGATTGAATCTGAATCTTTAATTATGGGTTTTAATTCTTTTGGGATTGGGTATTCGCAGAATGGGCAAAATAATTCTAGATTTGAATCAATAGGGTTTTTTCTAATTTTATTTTTGTAATTTGTATTTCTTCTGGAAGTATTTTGTGGTGTTTTGTTATCTTCGTTGAATTGTTTTTTAATATCTTCAATGGTTTCTTTTACATTTTCTTTGGTTTTAATGAATTCGTCCTTTAATTGCTTTTTAAAACTATCCCAGTTTTTCTTTTTTTCTTTTTTTTCATTTTTTCTGTATGTCAAGGTCTTCACTTTTAATTGTATGGGAATTATATTCTCTTTTCATTGAATTTGGAAAAAAATAATTGATCGTTTTTCTAAAATTGACAATTCATTTAGTAATTTTTTGCATAAAAGTAATTTCTTTTCTTTTATCGGGGTTATTATTCGATTTTGATCTTGATTTTGTTCATGTTCATATTTATTTTTTGAAAAAGCACCGACTTTGCCTTTAAATTCATATCCAAACAGAGTAAAATCTTGGCCAATTGGTGCTAAATTATGGCAAAAATAAACACTGCGGTCTCCATCTGTGAAACCACCTGGATTTATAATGGGATATCGGCTTTCAACTTGTGTCGTGCAAATAATATTTTCATTGGGTGTTAAAAGTAGCGACTTAAAAGCCTGAATTTTATCAATATTATCCCCATGTCCATGAATGATAATCGTGGAATGTTGTTTAAGGAAAAAATCAATTTGGTCATAATTTAAACCATCTAAGTCGGAAAAAATTAAATCGGGAATAATGGCAAAATTTCTTAAGGCTCTTGCTGAACCATCTGCTGCTACTATAAAATATCTGTTTCTGTTCGATTTTATTTTATCTTGAACTTTCTTCAAATGATCAATTAAGTTCGGCCCTGCTCCGAAGAAATAAAGACTTTTATCAAACATTGCACGTTCGATGAATTTTATTTTTGATTCGGGATTATAATTTTTTCTGAATTCATATAAAATATCACGCGCTTTAACATCTTTCTCTTTGTTAAATTTGAAGATATGTAAAACTCGTTCATATATTTCATTAGCTTTATGATAATTGATTAATTCTGAATTCATCGATCAAAAGAATCAAACAACTTAGAACCAAAAAATCTATGTATAAATTAATGTAAAAATCAATGCAAATTTTCAAATTTTATCCACCATTGTTGTTAGATGAATTGAAGAATATGTTTAGAATTGGACTAATTATCAATCCTATTGCGGGAATTGGAGGTGCTGTCGGTCTTAAAGGATCAGACGGTTTGGAAATCTTAAACCAAGCAAGACAAAGAGGTGGATTGATACAAGCACCTAATAGAACAGAAGAATTTCTCACCGAACTTAAACCAATCAAAGATGATATCAAATTTTTTACTTTAAAAGGGGTAATGGGAGGAAATTCTGTTCTTAAAGAAGGATTCAACTCAGAATTCATAATAATTGATGGGATTCCAACTCCTACTAAACTTTTTGAAACAAATTCTTCATTTACAAAAGCAGCTGCAAAAAAAATGATTGAACTTAACCTTGATTTGTTAATTTTTGTAGGTGGTGATGGAACTGCAAGAGATATTTTCGAGTCTGTTGGCTCCAAAATTCCGTGTCTTGGGATTCCTTCAGGGGTAAAAATTCATTCAAGCGTATTTTCAGTAAATCCTAAAGCAGCAGCTAAATTACTGATTGAATATTATAATGGCCATTCTCACCTTAGAGAATCTGAAATTTTGGATATCGATGAATCGGCTTTTCGTGATAATCGGGTTGTTTCAAAACTTTACGGTTATCTTTTAACTCCATATCTACCCACGTTAAGTCAACCCTCAAAAATGGAAAGTCCACAAACACTTGAAGAAAAAAATAATCAAATGAGAATTGCAGATTGGATCGTAAAGCAGATGGATAATTCTGAAAATGATTATTATTTATTGGGACCAGGTACTACTGTTAGGGCAATTGCCGAGGTTTTAAATCAAGAAAAAACATTGTTAGGTGTTGATCTGTTTTTTAATAAAAAATGTATTGTTATGGATTTAAATGAGCAACAGATTTTAGAGAATATTAAGAATAAGCAAGTCAAACTAATTGTAACTCCAATTGGGGCTCAAGGTTTTGTTTTTGGTAGAGGAAATCTTCAATTAAGTCCAAAAGTTCTTTTAGAAATTGGATTAAAGAATATAAATATTATTGCGACTAAATTCAAAATTTCAAGTTTACCAAAGGGAAAGTTAAGAATTGATTCACGAGATCCCAGTTTTGATAAAAAATTCTCGGGTTTACATAGAGTCTTGGCTGATTTCGGAGAGATAAATATAATTGAAGTGATATAAACAAGTCATAAAATGTAAACAATATTGTAGTATAAAAGAAAAGAAAAAAGAAGATTTAAGTTTTAATAACCCCGGTTTTTACCCCAATCATATATTGAAGCATTGAAAAACCAGCAATGACTAATAAACCACCGATAATGTAGATTTTTATTGCATATCCATAATTAAAACTGTGTTTTGTTGCATTGTAAAGAAGTAAGAATCCTAATCCTGCAATATAAATAAGAAATCCAGCTACCAATGATTCGATAATAAACGCTTCATTTGTTGTGGGGTAAAGAAAAACTGCATTACCTTGGGCATCTCCTCCAACTGTAACTGTTTCTCGAATTCCAATATAAATCCCACCTAAAACTAAATAAAACAAAAATACGTAAATTAATACTAGAATTAGACTTTTACCTGGTGTCGGTAAACTTAAGCCGCCTTCTCGGGCTTCTGGGAATTTTACTCTTGGGATACGAATACGTTCACCCATTACCCAAGGAATTTTTTCTCCGAATTTAGTCTGAAGTTTTTCACTCAAATTTCTCACTCAAATTAAAAAGCCAACAACATCTTTTAAGGATTTTTGATCAATTTGTGATCAATTAAATTTTAATAAAAATCGATTATTCCCTCTGTTGTAATCAAGAATTGAATAATTTCTTCTGCGTTTATTTCACTATTCACTAAATGGGCAAATCTTCGACCTACATTTTCTGACATCGAGGTAATTTGAGGATTTTCTCCCAAAAGGATCCATTCTTTAATATATGTATTCAAAGTAGTTGATAAAATTGGGACAATATCAAAAAAATTGAAATTACTCATGGTTGATGATACTTGAGATGTGCAAAGTATTGGAATATTGAGTTTTATTGCTAGTTTTGATAATTTTCGAAGAATTTGAGAGAATTCAGTGATTATTAAATTCACTTCTTTTTCTTTTTTAGCAATTTCAAGTCGAACGTAATTTGTAAGTGAATCAATTGTCATGAATTTTATTTTATGATTTAATAGTATATTTTCAATTTTGGCAAAAGCTAGTTTGAATTCGGAATTTGATTGAATTTGAATGACATAAATTCTTTTTAACACATCTTCAACCGGTAATCCTTGTGCATCTGCCATTTGTTGAATTCTTTCAGGTCTGAAGGTTCCTTCAGTATCAATAAATAAAGATACATATTTCGGCAATTTTTCTTGAAATTGCCGATAACTATTTACACAACATTGATGTGCAATTTGGCTTTTTCCCGAACGGAATTTCCCGTAGAGAAGTGTTATTTTTTTTGAAGGTAAACCTTTTTTTAAAAGAAGTTTATCTAAATTGATTGAACCTGTAGTAAGGTGCCATGATGATTGTGCCAGATTAAAATAATTCTTTGATGCAATATGATTTTTTTTTTTATATTTATCAATAATTTCATCTAAATCGCTCAATTTTTTAATTAAACTTGTTTTAATGTTCAGAAATTTCTTTAATTCTAATATATTAAGCAAACTTAAAAAAGAAGGATTAATCCACCCTTTTTCCTTCAATTTTTTATAAAAATCTTTATCTATGCCTTCTAAATTTTTAAGGGTGCTCATAAAATTCAATACCTCTTACAGTACAATAAAACTGAGGATTTTTTTAATTTTCTAATTTTCAATTTTCATAAAATTTTTCTAAAATGAGTTATTTAAATACTTACTAATTTTATAAATTTTAAAAGGGTTCATTAATGGCTAAAAAGAAAACAGCAATAAAGAAGAAAATAACAAAGAAATCAACAAAAAAGAAAGTATCAAAGAAATCAACAAAAAAAAAGAAGATTTCCAAAAAAAGCAGTTCTAAAAAAACCAAACAGAAATCATCTTCATCTAAAGCTGTTTCAAGTCAAGTAAAAACTAAAAAAAGTTCTAAGAAGAAAAAATCAGCAAAATCCGATAATAAATCATCCGTAAAGAAGATGAATTATTCAGAAATTGATAAACTCATTATGGAGATGCTTGATATAAAACCAGAACTTTTTATTGATGTTATAAAAAACCAATTAAATTTAACTGATTCTGAAATAAATAAAGCGATAAAACGTCTTAAAAGTAAGAAGAAGATAATAAAAAAATCAATTATGGAAGGATCAAAATGGAATACTACTTTATTCAAAGTAGATGATTATGGAATATCCCCGAAAGCAAAGAAAAAATCGAAGTTAGTCTGGAATACCATAAATGATTGTCCATGCTTTTTATGTCCGGTAATTAATAAGTGTACTTCAGGACAAAACTATAACAACCCAAAAGATTGCGAACATATATCAAATTGGTTAGAAGCTTCAGTTACTAATATTCCTTATGTATCACCTTTTCATCCAAATTTCGAGTTGAAAAAGAAGAAAAGCAAATCCAGTATTACGAAAGAAAAGGAAAGAGAAGCTGAAAGAGAAAAGGAAAAAGAAGCTGAAAGGGAAAAGGAAAAAGAAGCTGAAAAGGAAAAGGAAATAAAAGCGGTTAATTAAATAAAATTTAATCCAACGATATATAATTCTCGGCTTGATTCTCGTGATGCTGGTGGTTTCATCCTTTTTAAAATTCTAAAATGCGGTTTCCATTTTTTCATTATTTCGTTTGTGAATTCAGATTGAAACATTTTCACAACTATATGACCATGTTTCTTGAGGTATTTTGTAAATTCAAATACTTTCTCAACCATAGCTTCTTGATTTGCTATATCTCTAAAATCTCCAGATGTTTTGGGGGCTAGATCTGATAATATGATGTCAAATAGCTTCTCTGGTTGAATAATTTCTTTTTCACATTTTTCACTAAAAATATCTATTCGGTGGGTTTCAATAAATGGCGCATTCTCAAATGGACGAATTGTTGTTAAATCGATTCCAATAATTTTAAAATTACGGTAACGCTTAGCTTCTGGGATTTCAAGATATTTTCTTAAAATTACTTCAATCCATGCTCCAGGGGCGGCTCCTAAATCCAAAACTTTCTTTGGATATTTGCCTTTAACCTTGAAAATATTATATTTTGCATCAATTTGAATCAATTTGTATGCTGCCCTTGCTCTAAAACCGTCTCTTTTGCTCATTTTATAATATTTTTCATTTAATTGTCCTTTAATCCAAGTCTTTCCTTTTTTAGCCAATTTATTTTCCCTATTTCTTAATAAAATTAAATTACTTTTTTTATTTATCTTATTTATTATGGAAGATTTTGAAACCTATTTCCAGCAATTAATTATTAATGAAGAAGGTGGGATTAGGTTTTATTCTTTTGATTCTAAAAAATATAGTAATACTGGTGTTGCCCTCAAAAAATCTATGCCTGTATTTTATAATCCTATACAAGAATTCAATCGTTCAATAACACTCATCGCATACAAAGCATTCCAGCAGATTTCAGAATCAGATAAAAACTTTGAGATACTTAAAATATGCGATTCTATGGCTGCTTCTGGTATAAGATCAATACGGCTTTTTAAATTCCTTAAAAAACCAGTCCAAATTATGGCAAATGATTTAAACCCTCTTGCTTTGAAAGTTATTCAGAAAAATATCGAATTAAATAATGAAATTGTTTCAAAAAGTGATATTGAGTTATTTAATGAAGATGCACGCTTTCTATTTGAAGATTTACATAATAAAAGAAATTATCAAAGCATTATAGATATCGATCCATTTGGAACGCCTAATATTTTTATCGAAAGTGCTATAAAAGCAGTGAATTTAAATGGACTTATTGGTATTACTGCAACTGATACGGCCGTGTTATTTTGAGTTCGACCTAGTGCTTGTATTAGAAAATACAATGTTAAAAGTCTTCGATCCACCTTTTTAAAAGAAATAGGTCTAAGAATTCTTCTTTATTATGCTGCAAGTCGTGCTCATCCTCATATGAACTATATTGTTCCGATGCTTTCGTTTAGTTCTGATCATTATATTCGAGTTTTTATTAGAATTCACAAGGGAAAAACAGGTATTAATAAAAATTTTAGTAATTCTGGGTATATATTTTGGTGTCGCAAGTGCGATTGGAGAAAGACCATTGGAATGGACTTACATGAAGCTTCATTTTCTTGTCCGATTTGCCAATCAAAATTGGATTATGGAGGGCCCTTATGGATAGGACCATTGAATAATTTCGAATATGTTGAAGAATGTATTAGGATACTTGAGGATTCAGAGAAATCTACTATACCATCTAAGAAAAAAATCCTTAAAATATTAAATACAATTTTGCTCGAGGATAATTTTCCACCTGGGTACTTTGACATTCATAAAATTTGCGATATGTTAAATATAAGTGTTGCTAAGAAAACCGATTTAATATTAGAATCAATTAGAAGTCTTGGCTACAAAGCTGCACGGACCCATATCGAACCTCGTGCGATTAAAAGTAATATTCCAATCGAACGATTGAAGAGTCTTTTGATTGATTTTCATGAAAAAAATGTTATTTGAACCCTTTATCAGCTAACATCCATGACCAAACTTTGGGAACTGTAAGATTTAATTTATTTTTGGTAATTGAAAATTTCATCCTTGATAATTGTGGTGTTCTATCAACTTTTACTTCAAAAGAAGTCCAATAATCAATTATTTTGCCTCCATGAGGAATTACTTGAGAAATATTTTTTTCATTTTTTTTTATTGAAAAAGTATTAAGTAAAACAACGGGAATTTGATATTCTGTTTGTATTTTTTTTAGAGTCGCCAATATTAATATTAAATCTTGATTAAGTTGGGCATTTTTCATTTCTTTTCCCAATTCAAGTAAATATAAAGTTGCAATTTCATCTACAATAATTAACCCTACCTTATTATGCTTATAGGATTCTAAAAGTTGTTGTATTTGTAAAGACCATTCTAATATAATCTCTTTTTGTCTATAAAATGATTGTGAATGCCATAAAAGAAAGTTTGAATCGGAAAAGTCGATATCTTCTTTTAAAATTCTTTTTAATAGTAGATCAATGGGGCTAAATTTTGTATACAGATAAAATACTTTCAAATCTGGTTCCCTTTTTAGAATTTCATGAGATAATTGTAAAGCAAAAGTAGATTTTCCAACACCTATATCCCCCCATATCATAGTAATTGATGGATTTTGGAAAAATTTAGATATAAAATCATCCCAATTGAGAAACCTAATGATTTCTTTGGAATTTTTCCTAGAATCTAAATCTTCTTTAATTTCCTCACTCATTTTTTTTTAAACCCTCAAGTTATATTTATATCATTAAAATTTAAATCATCAAAATTTTTATCATTAAATTAGATGTCAGAATTATGTATTTATACTAATAAAGCGCGCTTATTTTATAAATTAACTAAGAAATTTAAAGAAGAATCTATAAATTTTAATGCAATTGATTCATTTGAGCAAATTAATCCAAAATTCCGAGTTTTAATAACTACTGAAGAAGATTTGGAACAATATAATCCTATAATCCCTAATCATATAACTATGCTTAAAATCAATTCTGGACAATCTCTTGATGAAATTGTACTGTTGACAAAACAAAAATTAAAATTTATTAATAATTTTAACGATCTCATAATCGCAATTGACCCGGGTTCAAAAACTAGTGGAATTGCTATTTTTTTAGATGGTGGGTTCATTTACAGTAGAGATTTTTATAATATTAACCATCTTTTAAACTACATACAAATGGCATTTTCGACTTTTCACCAGCATCAAAAAAACATAAAATTGGGAAATGGAAATCCTGAAATTACTCGTTATTTCTTAAATCAATTATATAATATTCAAATACCAGAGAATAATATCCAATATTTTTTAGTAGATGAATTTGGGTCATCAAACTATAAGGGGAATGGGGAATCATCCTTTCTTTCAAAGCATGAGAACGCTGCAATATTAATCGGGAGAAGAAAAGGAGTTCTCCTCACTTCAAAACATTTAAAATAATTAAATACCATATATTTTTTCTTATTTGAGAAAAAAATTTAAACTAGAAGTTAATACTATGTAATATGAAAAAAGCCAAATGTGTGTTTTTGATAGGACTTATATTATTTCTCAATTTACTCTCATTAAATAGCAGTTTCTCTTCTCAATCAACAAATCCATTAAAATCTACAAGCGATAGTACAGATGATCCTCTAATAGTCGGTACTACAAGCCTTGGATATGAACTTGATCCTGTTATTGCCGGTGATAGAGCATCACTTGATATCATCGATCAAGTCTGGGAAGGGCTATATGCCCATAATCTTGATGATCCTAGAATGAGAATTGTTCCTCGATTAGCAGCTGATTGTGGTTCGTGGAATGAAAAAGGAACAGTATTTAATGTTACTCTACGTTCTGGTATTACGTTTCATAACGGTGAAGCCTTCACTGCAGCTGATGTGAACTATACTTTTAGTAGATTATGGCAACTTTGTGTGTTTCTTGTAAAAGATTCGTCTTATTCACATGCTCTTCGTGATTTAAGAGAAATATATTTTCCAAATGGATTTAATACTACTAAAATGAATGCTTCCGTAGGATATGGATATATAATCAATCAAACTGTAATAGTAGATGATTTACACGTAAGCTTTGAGTTGAATTTTCCATATGCTCCATTCCAATCTCTATTATGCTTCAGTGGATCATATATTGTAGATAAATCTACAACTAACATTGATTCAATTCTAACATTTGCAAATATTAATAATAATACCGCAATTGGGGCTGGGCCTTACAAACTAACTGAACGTACAACTGAGTATTGTAAATTTGAATATTGGGAGGAATATTATCGTGGAATACCTGCAATAAAAAAGATAACTTTTATAAAAGATATTTCAACTATTTCGCAAGCTTTATTAGATGGTGACATTGATCTCCCACGAGGCCATTTTTATAATTCAGATTTTACAGATGATTTTGAAGAAGCAAAGAATATTTATATTGGTCCCTATAGAGAAGAATCTATAATTTCTATTATACATATGAATAATATGAAAATTGATAGAAGCTTTAGACATGCCATTAATTATGCCATAGATTATGATAAAATCATAAACGAGATATATTCTGGTCAAGCTACAAGGATGACATCAATTGTTCCTCCTGGAATTCCCTATCATAAAGAATGTGATGTTCCAATTTTCAATATTACAAAAGCTCGACAAATTTTGATTGAAGCTGGATACACTGAAAGTTACGGCTTAGATGTAAATTCTACTGATGATGATTGGAAAGACGTTGCAGAATCATATGATCCCATATTTAAATTGGATTATAAATATACAGTGGGAAATATAAATAAGCAAAATGTAGGCCTTTTAATTCGAGATAATTTAAAAGAAATAGGGATTTGTGTTGATATGGTAGGGGATGTTTATGGTTTTTTTATTACATCGATAGATTCCTTAGGGGGGTCAATTGATAATAATTATATGTTACTTAGGGGTTGGATGCCAGATTACAATGATCCGAGTCAGATCATCAATGCTTTATTGTCAAATACATCTTCTTTAAATTTTGCTCAAGTAAATGATCCATGGTTGCAACAAGCCATGGAAGAAGCATTAAAAATTATAGATGAAGATGTTCGTAGAGAGCTATATTATGATATTCAAGATTATATTGCGACTGATTTAATGCCTTATGTATTCATTAAAAACTATGTGGATCGAACTGTTCGTGCAAATTACGTTATAACACAACCAAATTCCATGAATAAATTCTATGTTTTTCCATTTTCTTGGCATGGAGTTAATACAACCTTTAATGATCCCTACTTAGAGTTATGGTGCAATACGGGTAGCCCCCCTGTTCTTGAATTTTGGCCTGAACCACGAGAACATATTTCAGGTTATCCAATATTATTAGTATCTATATTTTCTTTAGTATTATTCACTTGTGGGTTCAAAAGAATAAGAAAAAGCTAGGAAAATAGACTCATTTTTTTTACTTGTAAAAACTAAGTAAAAATCTAATTCTTTGATAACAAATAAATTGTTGAAATGAAATAGATAATATATGAAAAAAGTCAAATGTGTGTTTTTGATAGGACTTATATTATTTCTCAATTTACTCTCATTAAATTCCATTTCCTCTTCTCAATCGACAAACGTATTAGAATCTGCAAGTGACAGTGCTGCTGATCCTCTAAAAGTCGGTACCCCTATCCTTGGATATGATCTTGATCCTGCTTTTGCTTGGGACGTTTGGTCACAAGATATTATTGATCAGGTTTGGGAAGGTTTGTATGCCCATAATCTTGGTGATCCTCGAATGAGAATCATCCCTCGATTAGCTGCTGATTGTGGCTCATGGAATGAAAATGCAACAGTATTTAATGTTTCCCTTCGTGCTGGGGTTATATTTCATAATGGTAAAGCTTTTACTGCCGCCGATGTGAACTATACCTTTAGTAGATTATGGGAACTATGTGTGTTTCATGATAGTTTTTTAAGAGAACTATATTTCCCTAAGGGATTTAATACAACATTTATGAATGATTCCGTAGGTTATGGATATATTATTAATAAAACAGTTATTGTGGATGAATTACACGTAAGCTTCGAGTTAAACTTTCCATATTCACCCTTCCAATCGTTATTATGCTTCAGTGGATCATATATAGTTGATTCATCTACAACTAGCACTGATAAATATCTAATATTTGAAAATATTGCCAATAATACTGCAATTGGGACTGGGCCTTACAAAATAACTGAACATTCATCATCCAATTGTACATTTGAATATTGGGAAGATTATTATCGAGGCGTCCCAGCAATAAAAGAGATAATATTCTTAAAATTTTATGAAATATCAGGTATTAAAACAGAAATCTCTCAAGCCTTATTAACGGGAGATATTGATATAGCATCAAGTTTTGATTTAAATTTCATGGAAGATTTTGAAAAAAATCCTGATATATATGTTGGGCCATATCGACAAGGTTCAGTAATTAGATTTTTAGTAATGAATAATAAGAGAATTGATAGAACTTATCGACAAGCCATTAATTATGCAATTGATTATGATAAAATTATGAACGAGATATATGATAACTATCCTTCTTATGGGAAAGCTAGCACGATGACATCAATTGTTCCTCCCGGAATTATCTATCATAAAGATTGTGATGTTCCAAAATATAATGTTATAAAGGCTCGTCAAATTTTGATTGAAGCGGGTTATACTGAAGGATATGATTTAGATGAAAATTCGACTGATGAGGATTGGAAAGATATTGCAGAATCAAATTATCCCATATTGTCTACAGATTATGCATATTATTTGGGAAATACTCTTAAAGAAGATATAGGCTTTTTAATTAGAGATAATTTAAAAAATATAGGAATCCATGTTACTGTTTCAGGGCTTCACATACATTTTTTCACTAATATTAGTGACCATGATATGTACATAGTAGGTTGGATACCATATTACAATGATCCGAGCCAAGTTTTCAACGATTTAATGTCAATCACTTCTTCTGGGTATTATGGACAAGTAAATGATCCATGGTTACAACTTGTAATGGAAGAAGCATTAACAATTACTAATGAAAATGATCGTAAAGCGATATACTATGATATTCAAGACTATATCGCAACTGATTTAATGCCAGTTGTATTTATTTCATATTCATCAGGTCGAAATGTTCGTGCGAATTATGTTATAACCCAACGAAATTCTATGGGTAAATTCTACGTTTTCCCATTCTCTTGGCATGGAGTAAATACAACCTTTAATGATCCCTATTTAGAGTTATGGTGCAATTCGGGTAGCCCTCCTGTTCATGAATTTTGGCCTGAACCACGAGAGTCTATTTCAGGTTATCCAATGATACTTATCTCAATCTTTTCTTTAGTGATTATTCCCTTTTGGATTCAAAAGAATAAGAAAAAGCTAGGAAAATAGATTTTTTTTTTAACTTGGGTTAATATTAAAAAAATTATAATTTTCAATTACAAATAAATTGATGAAATGAAGTATATAATATATGAAAAAAGTCAAATGTGTGTTTTTATTAGGACTTATACTATTTTTAAATTTACTCTCATTAAATAGCAGTTTCTCTTCTCAATCAACAAATCCATTAGAATCTGTAATTGATATTGCAGACGATCCTCTAAAAGTCGGTACCACAAGCCTCGGATATAATCTTGATCCTGCATTTGCTTGGGACTTCGCATCATATGACATCATAGATCAAGTCTGGGAAGGGTTGTATGCGCATAATCTTGGTGATCCTAGATTGAGAATTGTTCCTCGATTAGCGGCCGATTGTGGATCATGGAATGAAAATGCAACAGTTTTCAATGTTACACTACGCCCTAGTATTACATTTCATAACGGTGAAACCTTCACTGCAGCTGATGTGAACTATACATTTAGTAGGCTGTGGGAACTTTGCGTATTCCATTATGGTAATTTAAGGGATATTTATTTTCCATATGGATTTAATACAACAGAAATGAATGCTTCCGTGGGTTATGGATATATTATTAATAAAACAGTTATTGTGGATGAATTACATGTAAGTTTTGAATTAAACTTTCCCTATTCTCCCTTCCAATCACTATTGTGCTTTGGTGGATCATATATTGTGGATGCATCTACAACTAGCACCAATACATATCTTGAATTTGGAGATATCAATAATGGAACCGTAATTGGGACTGGGCCATATAAAATTATTGAATATACAAATGATAATTGTACCTTTGAATATTGGGAGGATTATTATCGTGGAACACCTGCAATAAAAAAGATAATATTCGTAAAATATTCATCAACAACATCTATTTCTCAAGATTTATTAGATGGTGAATTAGATATTCCGCGACGTTATGATTCAGACTTAATATCAAAGTTTGAAAAAAATCCTGATATATATGTTGGACCATGTTATGAAGGAATCATTTTTAATTATTTATTAATGGATAATTCAAAAATCGATAGAAATTATCGACATGCCATTAATTATGCAATAAATTACGATAAAATCATAAACGAAACATATGACGGAAAAGCTTCAAGGATGACCTCCATTGTTCCGCCTGGAATTACCTATCATAAAGATTGTGATGTTCCAATTTTTAATATTAAAAAGGCTCGACAAATTTTGATTGAAGCTGGATATACTGAAGGTTATGGCTTAGATGTAAATTCTACTGATGATAATTGGAAAGATGTTGCAGAATCAAGTAATCCCATAAGAGAAATAATTTATACTTATAATATGGGGAATATCCTTAGAGAAAATTTGGGAATTTTAATGAAAGATGATCTCAAAGACATTGGGATATGTGTAAAACTTGGAGGTTATTCAAATATTTATCCTTGTCCGAAATTATATGCTGATCCATACCCTTATTACGGGGGGGATATCTGTTTATTTGGATATCTGGTAGATTACAATGATCCGAGCCAAATTATTAATCCTTTCATGTCAAATACTTCCTCTTTGAATTATGCTCAAGTAAATGATCCATGGTTGCAGCTTGCCATGGATGAAGCATTAATAATTACCAATGATGATGATCGGAAAGCGTTATATTATGATATTCAAGATTATATTGCGACTGATTTAATGCCTTATGTATTCATTATAAATGGAGTGGTTCGAAGTGTTCATGCAAATTATGTTATTACCCAACCAAATCCAATGAATAAATTATACATTTTCCCATTCTCTTGGCATGGAGTAAATACAACCTTTAATGATCCTTATTTAGAATTATGGTGCAATTCGGGTAGTCCTCCTGTTCTCGAATTTTGGCCTGAACCACGAGAGTCAATTCCTGGATACCCAATGACATTCATTACAATCTGTTTCTTTGTAATTATTCCGTTATGGTTAAAAAAATATAAAAAGCAGTGTTAATGATCCTAAATATATCAGAATGATAAAAATATTAAATTTAAGGCCTAATTGAATTCAATTTTTGATTTTTGGGAACTTCGAATGGATATTTACTAAATAATTTACCCCATTCAGTTTTATTATATTCCCGAATTCGTTTTTTACCCACTGTATTTATCCAAAATAAGTCATGATAAATAGCACTTAGCATTACGGGACCCATATTAAATAAGAATGTGTGCATTAATGGTTCTAAGAACTTTAGTTTGCCCTTTCTTACCATTTGATCTCCCCAAATAACTATACTCCGGGATACTTCAAATTTCCAATTCTCATCTTTTGCATCTTCATCGCCGATAATCTCAATTTGGTCGGTATCTCCACAACCTAAACCTGCATCATGACACATTTTTATATACGGCATTTTCCATGGATCAAAACCCATCATTTTAGCAGCAAATGCGTCAACAGCTACTTGATCATAACCACACATGATGTAATTTTTAATTCGAGGAATCAT